>JAYVJS010000001.1:0-6438 GCA_043769075.1 Gemmatimonadota bacterium
ACTACACTACCATCGGCGACCGGTTTTATGCCATCGACGTGACGACGCCGAGTAGCCCAAAGATTGTCGATTCCGTGATGATTGATGCCCGCCATCTGAATGACGTCATGACGACCGAGGATGGGAAGTACGGCGTCTTTTCGCGAGAAGGCGCTTCCAACCGGAAAAACGGCATCGCCATTTTCGATGCGACCGACGCGTGCCACCCGAAGGTCATCGCCGACTACAATGAGACCGTCACCGGCGGCGTCCACTCGGCCTACGTCTACCGGGGGCACGTGTTCCTCACCGACGATGCCACGGGTTCGATGCGGGTGATCAGCATCAAGGACCCCTACGAGCCCCGCGAAGTAGGTCGGTGGCAGACCTCCCAGACCGAAGCCGGCCGGTACGTACACGACATCGACGTTCGAGACGGGCTCGCCTACCTGTCGTATTGGAACGACGGCCTGATCATCCTCGACGTCGGGAACGGCATGAAGGGAGGCACTCCCGAAAAGCCGATCATGGTGTCCCAGCTCAAGTACGACCTCGACCACCTGTATCGGCGGGTCGACGATATGTATGGACTCGGGGCCCGGGGCACCCATACTGCCTGGCGTCACAAGAACTACATCTTCATCTCTGACGAGGTCTACGCCTCGAAGTCAGCCAAAGGGCACGACGGGGGCAACGACCTCACGTGGGGCCGCCTCCAAGTGGTCGACGTCTCGGACATCATGAAGCCGAAGATCGTGGCGTGGTACGAACCCACCGACGGCGGGGTCCATAACCTGTGGGTCGAGGGTGATTCGCTCTACATGGGGGCCTATCAGGGCGGCGGCCGGGTGGTCGACATTTCGGGTGAGTTGAAGGGTGACTTGCTCCGCCAAGGCCGCGAGATGGCCTGGCTCTTCACTGCCGACTCCGTCGGAAACAAGCCACGGGCCACGTTCACCTGGGGCGCGGTGGTGAAGGACGGCTTGATCTACTTCAACGACATCAACACTGGGCTTTGGATCACCCGACTCGAGAAGAAGGACCGGCCGATTCCCTAGCCGATTGGCCGGCGGCCGGCGGGCCTCGGAAAGGCTCGCCGGTGCCAAACGCATCACGGGCAAATCCAAACCGTCCGATCAAAGGTCGATAGTCCTGGCCGGACGCGAGGTCGGCCTCGCTCATGAACCGATAGAATCGGGTTTGGGCCTCGAAGGGTATCGGAAGGTCTTCCAGCGCCAACAAGTCGGTCGCGACCGTGAGTCGCGCGGCCCCCGATGGGCTCGCCTCGCTGGCCCGTTCGGGCACCAGCCGTAGGACGGTAGCCCGAAGAGTGTCCGGGTAGTTGTTGGATCCATGGGCCAGGCGCACCAGGTCTTCGGCGCTCAAGACGTCCCGGAGCGCCTCGCGGCGCAACACCTCGCGGGCCACCCCGCGCTCGCGTTCAGGAAGGGCGTCGAGGCCGAGGGTCACCGGCGCCCGGCTGTTGGCGCGGCGGAGCTCCACGTCGATGCCAAACCCGCCGGTGCGGTGTACGAAGCTCGCAAATCGGGCCACTTCGCCCGTCCTTCGATGCTGGGTTTGAATTACGTCCGGTCCCGATGTCCCGACCACGTAGGCCCCGGTCACCGGCCGAGCTTGCTCGGGGCAGAGGGCCGACATTACCGCGAAACCGGCCGCGGCCCGCTCATCCCCACTCCACCGCGGGCGAACGTTGGCTTCGAACAGCGCGGCGGCGGTACCAAGCGTGGGGTCGTTGCTGACCGCCGCCAAGAGCCGATCCAGCAACCCTCGGGTAAGCCGGGGCCCTTCCGCGTCCGCCAGATCGATCGCTCGGGCTGCGTACTTGAGGACTTGGATCGTCTCAAGCCCGCCGACGTCATCGAAGAACCAACCGCAGGAGGTGAACATCCGCACGCTGTTCCGCTGGAGCTCGATCAACTCGCGGGCTCGGCCGGGCAAGTCTGTCGGGGCGCCCGTGACGGCGTACCCGGTCCGCGCGGCCCATGGGTCGTCGAAAAACGCCCCCGCTTCGGTCTCGTAGATGTGGTTCAGCTCGGCGGCCAGCCATTCCAGCCCGCTCCGAAGCGGGGCCCGCCACGCCTGGGTGGTCCCCGTGGTCATTCGGCAGCCGCAGTCGGAGCGCCACCGTTCGATCCCGTGGGCGCAGCTCCAGCTGCTTGGAGTCACCAGCGCAATCTCGTGAACCGGGGGATGGCGGGCCAGGAAGCTGGCGTAATTCTCAACCCGGACCTCGCGATGGCTCCTCAAGGTGTCGAGCGTCGCGGCGAGCGCCATGTCACCGAACTTGTGGTGATGGCCGTACGTTTCCCCGTCAGTGGCAATCGACTGGAGCAGGGGTCCGCGGGCCGGCAGCTTCGCCTCCAGCAGGCGGCGACTCCACAAGTCAGCATTCCGAACCAGAGGGCCGAACGCGACGTCGTGGGCCATCGCTCCATCGTAAACGAACACCGCGATCGTCCGGCCGTTCCGGGTTCGATACCGCCCCGGGAGGCCGGCCGCAGGCGGGGCGACGACCTGCTGGGGCGCCAGGATAGTGAACCGGATGCCTTCGGCGGCGAGCACGTCGAGGGTTTCGTCGTCGACCGCCGTTTCAGGCAGCCACATCCCCATCGGCTCGCGGCCGAACCGACGGCGGAAATCGCTGATCCCCCAGCGAACCTCCGCGACCTTGTCACGATACGACGCCAAGGGAAGTATGACGTGGTGGTAGGGCATCGCGATCGCGTTCCCGTGCCCGCCCAGCCGCGCCGAGCTGGCCCGGTCGGCCGCCAGTACCCCATGGTAGGTGGACGGGGACTCCCGCTCCATCCAGTCGAGGAGGGTCGGGCCGACGTTGTAGCTGATCCATTCGAGCGTATTGACGATCCGCCGGATGCCCCCGTCGGGTCCGATCACTCGGGCCGCTAGGACGGCCCGATAGCATTCGTGGTCGATCCGCTCATTCCAGTCGTGGAACGGGGCGGCGTTCGGCTCCCGCTCGACCAAGTCGAGCCATGGGTCCTCACGCGGCGGCTGATAGAAGTGGCCGTGGATGACCACGGACCGGCGGGCGGCGAGCGTCATCCGCCGATCGGGCCGCTGCTCTCGAGGGCGGCCGTCACCGAGGGCAGGATCTCGGGAAACACGTCGTTGAGCAGGCGAAGTTGCGCCGCCTCGGCGAGGCCTTCCGGCGTTACCCGGACGGACTCAAGCGTGGTTACCAGACGATCGAGGTTTGAGAGGTGGTCCGCAAACCGCTTCGAGGCGTAGTCGCCGGCGGTTTCAGACGAAATAATGAACTGCCAGTCGGAACTCTGGGCCAGCAAAAGCTCGCGAGCCGCCTGCGCGAGGATCGGGTGGCATTCGGGGCGGAGCAAGGCCGGCCGCGCCGCCTGCCAGAATCGCTCCTCGGCCCCCCACAGTCGCCGCCAGGTCCACATCGTTTCAGGGTTAAGCCACTTGCTGAAGTCGCCGTTGGCCCCCCACGAACCCTCGGCTAGCTCCACCGCGACCGAGGCAGGTTGGTCGGTGAGGTGCTGCCTGCCCGTCGTCGGTCGGGGGCCGCCTCGAGCCGCCAAGCTCCGATACAGGTCGGCCAGAAAATCGACGCCCTCGAACCACCAATGGCCGAACAGCTCGGTATCGAACGGAATCACGATCAACTCGCCGCCCGATTGGCTTTCCTGGTGGCCGATTTGCGCGAGTAGGTCTGCGTAGTCGCCTGCCTGCTCGTATGCCTTGGCCCGGGCCCCGTTCGGGTCGTACCGCCCCTTCTCGCCGAGGTCGACCTGGGTCCCGGTCACCCGCCAGAGTTTGAGGCCGCCTGGAAATCGGATCTTGTGGAATTCGAGGTAACCGCCGTCCCCGGGGTAGCCCTGATGCCGGCTCCAGACCCGCCGCGAGGACACCGGATCGCGAACGAAGGTGGATACCTTCGGACGGCCCCGCCGGGGATACACCTGATAGGCTCGATAGGGCGACCGGGCCGCGGCTAAGTCGAGCGGGTCGTCGCTCACCACCAACGCCCCATCGGGAAAGTCGGGCTCCTGATACAGGCCGAGGGTTCGGCCGGCTTGGGCCAGGTGGGAGTCCGTGAAAAAGAACTGATAGCCGGCGTCACCGAGGTGCTCTTCAATGCCTCGCCGACGCGGCTGCCACGGCGCATCGGGGTGGGGCTGCCAGTCGCCCCGGGGGCGGTAGGCGCATTCGGGGACCCAACATCCAGTCGGATCCTTCCCGAACAGTCGCCGGTGTTCCGCAAGTCCAACGGCCAGCTGCAGGCGGATACTTTCGTCGCGGGCCAGGAGTGGCAGGAAACCATGGGTGGCAGCCGAGCTGATGATCTCGATTCGGCCCGCCTCCTCATGGCGACGAAACTCAGCCACCAGGTTGCCGTCGAGGCGTTCGAACAGCCGGCTCAGCCGACCCAATCGGCCCCGCCAGAACTCGGCAATCGGGATCAATTCTTTCTCGCCGGTCGTCGCGAAGTCCGCGATCGCCTCGTCACACGCCGCCAGGCGTTGAACCAAGAAAGCCCGCAGTTCCCGGCCAAATGTCGGGTGGGCCAGCTGGGTCGCGAGGATCGGCGTGATTCCCAGCGTAATCGGCCCCGGAACTCTCTGGGTCTCGAGGGTCCGGAGCATTTCGATCAACGGCAGATACGTATCGACCGCCGCCTCCGACAGCCAGTCGGATCCGTGCGGCCAACGGCCATGATTCAGCACATAGGGGAGGTGACTGTGGAGGGCAAGAATCAAGTCCATGAGGCCTCCACCTGCGCGATCGCCCGCCGATAGACGGCAAGGTAGGCTGTGACCGACAGTTCCCAGCTAAAGTCGCGTCGCATGGTGGTCGCCAGCATCCGCCGCCATTCGTCGACGTTGTAGTAGGCGTCGATGCCCCGGAGCGCCGCACCAATCAGCGACGGTGCCTCGTACGGGTCGAACACGAACCCAGTGACACCGTCCTCAACCGTATCGACCAACCCGCCGACCCGGCGAACCACCGGGACCACCCCGTACCGTTGGGCTCGCATCTGGGTCAAGCCGCAGGGTTCGTACTGGCAGGGCATCAACAGGAAATCGGCCCCGGCCATCAGTTGGTGCTCCAACTCATCGGTGAAGTTGGTGTCCACTGCCACCCGGGTTGGCATCATCGCGGCGATCTGGCCCAATGCCAGCTCGAACCGCGCCTCGCCGGCGCCGATGAAGATGAACTGGGCCGGCAGCTCAAACAGGGAATAACTCCCAATCACCAAGTCGAGCCCCTTTTGGGTGACCAGGCGGGCGGCCATGCCGAAGATCGGGACGGCCGGGTCGACGGCCAAGCCAAATCGCCGCTGGAGGGCGGCCTTGCAGGCCGCTTTGCCGCTGGGGTCGTCCGGGGAAAAATGGCTGGTGATCTGGGGATCCGTTTGGGGGTCCCATTCCTCGACGTCGATGCCGTTCAAGATCCCGGTAAACCGATCGCCCAAGGCCGCGAACGCCTCTTGGAGGCCGAATCCACCCTCCGGGGTCTTGAGCTCGGTTGAGTGATTGGGACTGACCGTCACGACCTGGTCGGCGAACGTTAGGCCTGCCTTGAGGAAGTTGACCTTTCCATACCATTCGAGCTGGCGCCAATTGAACAGCTCCCACGGAAGCCCCACCTCGGGCAGAACCGACGGGGGATATTGGCCCTGGTATCCGGCATTGTGAATCGACAATACCGTGGCCACCCGGCGGTAGCGGTCGTCGTCGGCAAACCGGGTCTTGAGGTACGCCAAGGCCAGGGCGGCGTGCCAGTCATGAACGTGGAGCAGAACGGGGCCCGAGGTCAGCATCGGCAGCGCCATCACGCTCGCGAGGGCGAAGAGACCGAATCGAAGCGGGTTGTCGGGGTAGTCGCCGGCCGCATCGCCGTAGAGCTTCGGACGGTCGTAAAACTCGTCGTGCTCCAAAAAGAACAGCTGAGTGCCCTTGGTCGGCCGATCGGCCTCGATCATCAGGCGGACGGTCTCGGAGCGATTGCCAAACGGGACTTCGAACGGCTCCCCGAAAGGAATCAGGGCGCCGGCCTTCTCGCGGGCGCTTCGATAGAGCGGCAAGAGGGCCATCGTGCGGACCCCGGCCCGAGACTGAAACCGGCCCAAGGTGGCAACCGCTTCCGCGAGGCCGCCTGAACGGGCGTACGGATAGAACTCGGCCGCTACGTGAACCACGGTCACCGGCTCGTTGTGTCGATCCGCCAGAGCCGAGTGCGGGAGCAGGGTCCGGTCGACGAGTCGTTTCTGTGGCATTAGGCGGTCGGCGGGTCGTCAGCGAGCGGGTCACCCCGCATGGCGGGGGCGTAGTACAGTTCGGTGTAGCGTTGCACCATCCGGCGAGAGTTAAACTGCTGGAACGCGACCCGGATCGCATTGCGCATCCGATCCACCCACCCCAGCGGGACTCCCCGCATGTCCCGGTCGTAATACAACGG
>JAYVJS010000002.1:0-7911 GCA_043769075.1 Gemmatimonadota bacterium
CGCTTCGCGAACCAGTCCGCGGCGAGATCCTGGTGTTCGATTCGGTCGAGAGGCTCGACTTCAAGGTTGTCAAGCGATTGATCGGGATACCAGGCGATACGATTTCGATGCGAGACGGCATCCTCCATCGAAACAACCAGCCGGTGGATGAACCGTGGGTCGCCGCTGAGAATCGGCATGCCAGCACCAACCCATCCGGTCTCGAGACCATCCGCCGTTGGCAAGTCGGCCGGATCATCGGAGACTCCGCGTCCTACCGTCCGACCCCAGATGCGTGGGGCCCTCTCGTGGTCCCTCCGGACTCGTTCTTCATGATGGGCGACAATCGGCGGGAATCCTACGATAGCCGGTTTTGGGGCTTCGTTCCCCGGGAGAACATCCGCGGCAAACCCCTCATCATCTACTTCAGCTACGACAAGGAGACCTACAAGCCGCTGCCATGGCTCACCAACATCCGGTGGCGACGATTGTTCAATCGGCCTCGCTAGGGCCGGAGCAGCACGGCATCGAGGGTCACGAGTTCCCAATAGGAGACGCTGTCCGGTTGGGCCGTCCGTTTGAGGAAATTGTCGGCGGTCTGGAGCAATTGAACGCTGGCATAGCCCGGACGGGCCTGCGGATGCGCCTGACCCATGACTCCCCCGAAGTAGCTCCGGATCACCAGCCCCTTCTTCGCCCACGGGAGTGATCGGACGTTCGCGGCATAGCGGCGAAAGACCTGCTGTCGGAAGATGTAGAACTCGACGTTCGAGGTGTAAAAGAGGGTGACCTTTTCGCTCCGATCCTCCAGAAACTTTCCGATTCGTCGAAACGCGGTCGACCCGCCAAAATCACCAACGACCGGAATGACCCGGCCTCGACGCTCAAGCTCCTGGAGAAAACGAAAGTCTTCCTCGCGGGCGAGGAAACTGGCTTCCTTGCCCGCCAAGTCCTTCTCGAGATACAGCTCTCGAATGGTCGGGTAATAGGATCGGGGTCCTCGGCCGTAGCTCGTGAATCGCAACCCCGACCCGCTTCGCATGAACTCATCGTGAAACCGTTTGATCGTCGTGGAGTCGACCGCGGTTACCGGCAGCCCGTATCCCCGAATTCGTGCGATCAGCCCAGCGGTCGTCCGGAAATGCCGGCCCGAATCCGGGGGAGTTTGATCGACGTAATTGAGGAGCTCCACCAGCGGACGGTTGGTCCAGGCGACCAGATCCGGCGGCGGCCGACGACCCAGCAAGACACAGAGAAAATCGAGGCGGTTGCGAGTGGTTTCAAAAACGGCCTTGTACAGCAGGTGCAGGAGCAGATTGTCGCGACGAAGGTCGACGATAAAGGCGATGGCGGGCCGGCCGGCCACGATGTAGGAGAAGTTTTGATCGGGCCCGACACCGAGGTAGGCCCCGCCGCGTTGGCCCTGCGCCTTGATCGACCCGATGACATGGAGGTAGGACGATTCGTTCGAGATCAGGTTGTCGGTGTCGAAATAGCCCCCCGACTCGGAGAGTTGCCCGACCAGCCGACCGAAGGGGATGCTGTCGCGGGTTGAGGGCCGGCCGACGGCAATCTGGAGTATCAGGAGAATCGAAAGCATACTGGATGCTAATGACAACGGCTGCCGGGCGTCGAGGCCACTAGTCCTCGCGGTCGACCGGCGGCCGCCACCAAAACTCCCGCAGTCGACGGCTGAATCGGAGCGTCACGGCGCAACGGCTGAACGAATATCCAGCACCTTGGTGACCGCCGAACTGAGTCGGTGCCAGGCCATCACTTCCTGTTGGAGACGGGCCCGGCCACCCGTCGTCAAACCATAGAATTTGGCCTTCCGGCCAAGTTCTGAGGTGCCCCATTCGGCTTCGATCCAGCCTTTTCGCTCCATCCGGTAGAGGGCCGGGTAGAGCGAACCCTCTTCGATCGCGAGAGTCTCATCGGTGGTTTGCTCGAGCCATCGGGCCACCGCATATCCGTGTCGAGGACCCCACGACAAGGCCTTGAGAATGAGGACGTCGAGGGTGCCCTGGAGGAAGTCACGCTGGGTCGGACGGGGCACAAATACCTCGCAGATCTATGTAACAATAAGAAACGTCGCGATACCCAGGATGTCAAGGTAACAAAAGAGGCGCCCCCGAAAGAGGCGCCCCAAATCAGCCACCAAGCCGCATTCCGTCAGTCTTTGGCGCGGTCCAGATACTCACCGGTCTCGGGGTTGACTCGAATCCGCTCGCCGGTCTTGATGAACTCAGGCACGTTGACCGTGATCCCGTTGCTGAGGACAGCGGGCTTGGTCGAGGCGGTTTTCGTTGCCGTTTTCATGACGGGGGTCGTATCGACCACCTCCAGCACGAGCGCCGATGGCATTTGCACCCCAATTGGCCGCCCCTCAAAGAACTCGGCCACGATTTTCATGCCCTCGGTCATCCACTTGGCCGAATCGCCGAGGTCATCCTCTTCGACTTCGATTTGGTCGAAGTTCTCCGAATTCATGAAGTGGTAGGTGGTGCCACTCTTGTACATGAAGTCGAGATCCTGAGTCTCCATGCTGGCGATTTCCAAGCTGTCGGTGGCCCGAAACCGATGCTCGAACTGGATCCCAGTCCGGAGCTTTCTAAGCTTGGCCTGGACCAACGCCCGGAGATTGCCCGGCGTATGGTGGTGGAAATCGAGGACCCGGCAGGGTTCGCCATTGAACATGATCGCCATGCCCCGCCGCATGTTGCTCGCAATGATTGCCATACTGGTGTTACCGTTCGCTGTGACTGGTGATTGTAGCCCGTAAACATAACCCCAACAACAGGTTGAGGCGAGTTACCGGGTTTGGGCCCCCCGATGAGGCCTGGTCACCCCCCACGCCTTTGGGAGTTTCCCGCCCCCGGCCCTTGCCTAACTATCGGTTTCCTGGGAAACTTGTCCCGTGAGTTCCGTCACCAAGGCGTGCCCCTCGTGCGCCCACACCCTCCCCGCCGAAGCGGCGTTCTGCATGATGTGCGGAGCGGCAACGCCTCACGCCATCGACAAAGCCACCGGCGAATTCCGGCAAGTCACTTCCGCCCGGATCCCGTCCCCGGATTTGCACCGGCTTCAGCGGGCCCTTGGGGGCAACTACGAGCTCGGCAAACTGATCGGCCGGGGTGGCTTCGCCGAGGTGTTCTTGGTTCACGACCGACGGCTCAAGCGTGACTTGGCACTGAAGGCTCTCCGGCCTGATTTGATTACGTCCGAGGCGCTTCTGGCCCGGTTCCGGCGCGAAGCCGAAACGGTGGCCGCCCTTCGGCATCCCCACATCGTTCCGATCTATGACATCGGTGAAGCCGAAGGCATTGCTTACATCCTGATGCCCCTGATTCAAGGGGAGAGCCTCCGCGCCCTCCTGTTGCGCGAGGGGCCTCGTCCGGTCCGCGAAGCGTCTCGAATCCTCTTGGAAGCCTCCGACGCCCTCGGCGCCGCCCATGAGGCCGGGGTAATCCATCGAGATATCAAGCCCGAGAACATCATGCTCGAGGGCAAGGCTCGCCGGGTTCAGTTGATGGACTTCGGAATCGCGAAGGCAATCGATCACACCGATGGAACGCCCGGGCTCACCAGCACGGGGATGCTGGTCGGGACCCCGCACTACATGAGCCCGGAACAGGCGAGTGGCGAACCCCATCTCGACAATCGAAGCGATCAGTACGCGCTCGCGGTGGTCGGATTCCAGATGATCACGGGATCGCTCCCCTTCGATGGCGAATCGACTCGAGCGGTGTTGTTCCAGCAGATGGTCGGCGTTCCAAAGAGTCTTCGCGATCTGGTCCCCGATGTCCCGGCTGGGGTGGCCTTCGCGATCGACCGAGCGCTATCGAAGGACCCGAAAGAGCGGTTCCCGTCGATGGAAGCGTTCCGGGAAGCGATCGCCGGTTCGGAACCCTGGCCGTCCGCGGCCGACGGCAACCCGTCCGCATCCACCCCGAGGCCTTCGATTGCGACACCGGCCGTCAGTGCCGCGAACATCGCGCCCGTCAAACGGCCCTCGCGGATTCCGATGACCGCGCTTGGCACCGTTGCGGTCGCTGCGACGGCGATTGCCTTGTGGTCCACCATGCGGGACCGGGGACCGGCTGCCGCGCCGAATTCGGTTCCGGGGTCGATCGCGGCGCCGCCCGTGCTCGCGCCGCCAAGGCCGGCCACACCGGTTCAAGATTCGACAGTCGGTCCGCCGAAGACATCGGTTTCTCCGCCGCCAGCCCCGCCGCTGCCAGCAGCGGCTACCTCCAATCGCCGCCCGGCGAACCCCGGGCCGGTCCCGACCGCGCCAAGCACTGCAAGCCAACCACCGGCGCCCGCACCGGCGTCAGCCACGTGCCAAGCGGCGAACACCGCAAAGAAGTGGGCCGACGCGGTTCGACTTTGTACCGTGGAGGCCGAGGCTGGGAGCGTAGCCGCCAGCCGGATTCTGGCTGGGCTCTTTCAACGCGGGAACGGCGTGGCCGCCTCGGATTCCGCGGTCGCCTATTGGTATCGCAAAGCGAGCAATGGTGGTGATGCCCAGGCGGCATACCGTCTGGCCCTGATGTACGGGAAAGGGACCGGGGTAACCCAGAACGATGTCGAAGCCACCATCCTGATGCGGAAGGCGGCTGAGGGCAACGTCACCGACGCCTGGCCCCTGTTGGCTGAGCGGTTCGAACAGGGCCTCGGCGTCAAGCGTGACGACAAGGAAGCCGCCACGTGGTATCGGAAAGCGGCCGACAACGGCGACCGGGCCGCCCAGTTTAACCTCGGCGAAATGTCTCTGAAGGGCCGCGGCGTCCAGAAGAGTGAAGACGAGGCAGCGCAATGGTTCAGCAAAGCCGCGCAGCTCGATCACCCGGGTGCCCAGTACCAACTCGGCATGATGTACGTCAAAGGGCGCGGCGGCATTCCCAAGGATGAGGGCGTCGGCCTTCAGTGGCTTGAAAAGGCGGCCGCCCAGGGGCACGAAGAAGCCAAGAAGGAGGTGGCCAAGCGCCGCCGCCCTTGACCGATGACCGTATCCACTAGAACCTGCCCGACCTGTGAGACCCCCCTCCCGCGCGACGCAGCCTATTGCGCGTTGTGTGGGTCCCCGACTGCGACCGAGGTGATCGGGGAGACGCAGGCATTTCGCACCGGGCCTGGGTCCGCAAGCTATGAGCACGCCCCCGACCGTCTTCGGCGGGCCCTCGGACCCAACTTCGAACTGGGCCGGTTGATCGGCCGAGGCGGATACGCCGAAGTCTTCGCGATTCGCGACCTCAAACTCAAGCGCGACCTGGCCGTCAAAGTCCTTCGACCTGATCTGATCGTGACGGCGGCGCTTTTGGAGCGGTTTCGCCGCGAAGCGCTCGCGGTAGCCGCCTTGCAGCACCCCGCCATCGTGCCGGTCTACGATGTCGGCGAGGCCGATGGGATTTGCTACATCGTGATGCCGCTGATTCGAGGCGAAAGCCTCAAAGCGGTTCTCCAGCGACAGCGCCGCCTTCCGATCGAGGATGTCCAGCGGATCGTGCTTGAGGCGGCCAACGCGCTGGCGGTCGCCCACCAGGCCAACGTCGTCCATCGCGATATCAAGCCCGAAAACATCATGCTCGAAGGGGCCGAGCGCAACGTCCGACTGATGGATTTTGGGATCGCCAAAGCGGTCGACTCGAGCGAGAAAGAACTCACTGGCACCGGGGTGGTCGTCGGCACGCCTCAGTATATGAGCCCGGAACAGGCCAGCGGCGAGCCGAACATCGATCACCGCAGTGATCAGTACTCGCTGGCGGTCGTCGCCTACCAAATGCTCGCTGGGCGGGCCCCATTCGATGGCGAAACAGCTCGCGCGATCATCGCAAAACAGTTGCTCGATCCGCCGCCCCCGCTCGCCTCCTTGGTTGAAGACTTGCCGCTTCACATCGCCGCGGCGCTCCACCGGGCCATGCAGAAAAACGCTAAGAACCGGTTCGATTCCATCAAAGACTTTGCGGCCGCCCTCAAGAACCCAGCCTATGTCGGCCCGACATCGGAAGAAGAGCCCGGTCGTCATGTCCCAAAACGGCCACCGACGTGGGCTCCGTGGCTTGCGGCCGCGGTCGCGACCGTCGTCCTGGTCGCGGTCGCCGCTACTCAATGGCGAACGAAGGCGCCGTCACCGTCGAGCCCCACTGCAGTCAGAGACTCTACTCCGATCATCGGTCCGCCATCGACTCCTCAGGCCGTGACCCCAAAGAACGCACCGATTCCGCCTCGAACCAATCCGGTCCAGCGCGATACCAGCGTAAAGGTCGCTGTCGATCCGGCAACGGTAGTCGGGTCGAAGCCCGATTCCACCGCGGCTCCGACGACCCCACCTCCAAGCTGCCAGACACTCTTCGGAACGGGAGACTTGGACCGCGCCCTCGCGGTTTGCGAGGCTCGGGCCAATGAGGGCGACGTCGGATCCAGCCGAACCGTGGGCCTGATTCTCCTCCGTCGGGCCGACACCGACCGGGCAGCCCTGTTCTTCAAGAAAGCGGCCGAGGGCGGCGACCCCGAGTCGCAAATGTGGATGGCCGAACGGCTCGAGTCCTCAGAACCGTCTGAGGCCACGAAACTGTACCTCGCGGCCGCCAACAACAATTGGAAACCAGCCTACCAGATCGTCGCTCGACGCCTCCTGTCGGGCATCGGCACTGCGGTGAACGAACCCCTTGCCTTACGCTGGTACGTCCTCGCGGCCAACGGGGGTGACTCAAGGAGCCAACTCGAACTGGCCCAGTTGTACGCCACCAGCCGCACCCGGGCGATTCGGAACGACTCGGAGTCCCGTTTCTGGTTGTTCAAAGCCGCATCGGGGGGCAGTCCAAACCACGAAGCCCAATACCAATTGGCGATGATCTACCTTGAGGGCCGTGGGGTGAAAAAATCAGAAGAAACCGGAATGGAGTACTTGAAGCTCGCGGCGGATGGCGGGCATCCCGACGCCAAAAAGGAGCTCAAGAAGAGGACCGACTAGCGAGCTACCAGTCGATCAGTGCACCGAGACTGATGACCCGGCCTCGGAGAGGTGCCCAAGGCGCCGGCGTCCGGCGGCCCCCGGCAACCGGCGCTCCAAAGAACACGGGGTGATAGTCAGCCAACCGAACGTCCAGCAGATTCTCCGCGCTCAAGTACAATCGAGCCCGGCTCGACCGTTGAGACACCAATCCGTTCACAACCCCAAAAGACTTGCCGGCGGCAACAAACGGATTGTCGGAGACAGCTTGAGAGCCAACAACCATAGCGTCGAGACTCACCGTCGTTCCCGCTGAGGCCGGCCCCTGCCACTGAATCATGCCACCGACGGTTTGACGGGGCGTGAGATCGGCCCGGCGGCGAGTCGAACCACCGGGAACCCCCTCGGTGGCCCCAATCAGGCCGAGGAACCCCTCAAACAGCAGGGCGTCGTGTTGATACCCGACTCGCAATTCGGCCGCCGCCACCCGGGTTGGCTCAGCGACATTGATGAGCCGGAGCCGGAAAGCCGAGTCGCCGACAAATGGCACCGAACGGATCGGGAATCGGATCCGGGTGTACACGAAAGACCCACCTACCGTGAAGCGAGCCCGCCGCCACTGCAGGTCGATCCCAGAGGAAAGAGTTTTTTCCGCCTTGGCGTTGCCGGGAATCGTCGCGTGAAATCCCAGAGTCTCGGTGTTATCGGCAAGTGGCGTGGCTGGATTGTAACCCGCCGCTCCGTGGCCCCGGATTTCGAGTTCTGGACCGGGCCGGAACAGGAGGTCGATCCGCGGCATACACTCCGGCCCGTGAATATTGTGGTAGTCGCACCGACCGGCCACCGTGCCGATCAACTGTTCACTCAAGTTTTTGGTCACCGTCGCAAAGATCGTCGGCACCTTGTGGGTAAAGTCGAACCCTGAGAAATCCCGTTGGCGCAGGGTCTCGCGGAGGTACCCAACGCCCGCAACCAGA
>JAYVJS010000003.1:0-3383 GCA_043769075.1 Gemmatimonadota bacterium
AGTATTTTCTTAGCTCCGGTCCTCGATCGCAAAAACCGACCGCGACAAGCGCGACGGCTCCGCGTGCCCATTTGCGGCTTCCAGCTCTGGGAGATTCCGTCATGACACCACCACGAGTTGAGTGACCCGACAAAGTTCGGCAATCCCGGTAGTTGAGCAACCCTCATTATTCGGGTGCGCGTGTCGAACCTGAGTCCAGTAACTCGCTGATCGATATTGAGTCCCGGCATTCCGTCACAGCGCCCTCGTCGTCGATGGACTACCTTCCGACTGGAGAGTCGAGGAGGCCGTCGTGCGGTTGCTGATTGTCGAGGATCATCTTCTCGTAGTTGAAATGCTGATTAGGGCGTTGGAGGCTGAGCACACGATTGCGGCCACGTTCATTCGTGGAAGTGATGCTCTGGTGTGGTTGGCTCACTATACCTGCGATTGCGCGATTGTTGATCTTGGTCTTCCCGACATGGATGGCGTCGAACTGATCAGGCTGATCCGTCGCCACGACCGAACAATTAGAATTGTTGCGACCAGCGGATACACATCTCACACCGACCGTGATGAGATCGGAGCAGATGCCTTCGTCCCGAAGGCCGGAAGCCTGGCGTTGCTACGGTACGAGATTGGGAAAGGCCGGGAGGGCGCACGCTTAGAGGACTTGGGGCACCGACGACTAGCTCCGAAAAAGGTCGCAATCTTGCGGGCGGTCGCTTCAGGCTATCGGGCCCGGGAGATCGCGTCGTTACTTGGTGTCTCACAGAACACGGCGGAGGAATACCTCGAACAACTCAAACGGCAATTGGGTGCGCGGACACTCGCCCAACTTATCACTGCGGCGTTGGGCCTTGGTCTTGCCGCGGACGTTCTTTGCGGCCTCCCCCCCCCCCCCGGGGGGGGGACCCGGATTAGTGATTCTCGAATAGGCTCAGCTCGCCCCCGCCGGGCGCTGGGGTTGCGTGGCCATTGGGATTCGCCTCCGCTCCGCGGCGGGCGTAAACGGAGGTACGGCCCAGAACTTCGGACGCCGCGCGGCTCCGGTCAAACGGCGATCTTCAGTATTTCAACGCGGCTCATTTGGAAGTGGTCATGCCAACCTGTTTTTCCCAGGAAAGCGGGCGGTTAGGCAGGTGTTCCAGGGCTCACGGGAGGTAGATCCAGGCCGACGCCCGTGGGCCGGTGCCATTTCCATAGCCGCCGGTGACGAGTGCGCCGCCGCCCTTGAGCGGGGCGACCGCGGAGAACTGGCCCGCCATCCGAACGTCGCCGGCTACGATGGTGAAGGTCCGGCTGATCGGATCGTAGGTCTCCGCTTCGGGGGCGCCACCCGCTAACAGCACCTGGCCATTCGGTTGCAGCACGGTGGTGCCCTGGTGCTTGTACCGGGGGCGCTTCATGGCCGGCCCGGCCGTGAAGATCCCGGTGCTGGGCTCGAACAACTCCGTGGAGTTGTAGACCCCTTCATTGTCGCGCTCGTCGGCCCCTCCCGAAATCAGCACTCGGCCGTCGCGAAGCAGGACGGCGTCGTGCTTGTGGCGGCGGACCAGCATATCGCCGACGGGAATGAAGTTGCCGCTCGCCGGATCGTACGCCTCCGCGGAGGTGTACAGCCTTATCGCGGCCTGGCGTCCCTGGTGTCCACCCACGACCAGGACCCGGCCGTCTTGGAGCCGAACCGCCGCATGGCTCTCGCGGGCGACCGTCATGCTTCCCGTCGGAGTGAACCGGCCGGTAGCCGGATCAAACAGCTCCGCGCTGGAGAGAAAGGTCCACCCCGGACCGACGCCCCCGGCGATCAGGACCTTCCCGTTATCGAGGAGCACGGCAACGTGGTCGGCTCGGGCGGCCGTGAGTGAACCAGTCGCCGTGAATGAATTGGTTGCCGGATCAAACAGTTCCGCGGCGGCGGTCGGGGTGCCCCCCTCGAGGTAGCCACCGACGATCAGCACCTTACCGTTTGGCAGCACGGTGGCGGTGTGGCTGTGGCGGAGCGCTACCATCGGCGATGTGGGAGAAAAGCGTCCGGGGCCCGGGTCATAGACTTCGGCCCCATGGCCGGCTGTCTGCTTACTTGTGAAGCCGCCGGCCACCAAGACCCGGCCATCGGGGAGGGCGGAGGCCGTGTGGGCCGCCCGAGCGGCGCTCATGGTCGCGGTTGATGTCAGCGTTCCGCGGGAGGTGTCGGCCGGCTGCGCTGGGCAGACAACGGCAAGCGGGACGGCCGTGAGCGCAACGAGGTGCTGTGCGAAGCGAGTGACTGGCATGGTCCATTCGGTGATTGGATACTCCCCTTTGATGCCGCCGGCGGTCCCTTGGTTTAGTCTAGTGCATGTGGTGACCAGGCTCTTCGCCGAGTGCCCGCCCGAACTGGAGTTCCAGCTGGGCCCTGATGGCCCGGCTCGGCGCTCCGGCCGCGTATAATCGCCGGAGTGCGTCCCCCTCGCCGATCATTTGATCGGCCAAGGCATTTCGACCGGCGCGATTGCCGGATTGGTCCGCCTTTCGAAGCCGGGGCACGAGTGCCCGGATCGCCGAACGATGAACGGCCAGCGAGTCGGCCAGGCCGGCCATGGTCGACGCCGTTTCCACCAATCGGGCGTACGGCATGATCGCGCCGAAGGACTCGCCGAGGGCGAGGCCAAGCGCTCGGGTGCGGCGGGCTCGGCGCGGGGTCGACAGATCGGCCGGCCCCGGCAACTTGAGTCCGGTGACCCAGTAGGGAAGGGCTACGTTGTCGTGCGCGTAGGGTCCTTCGGGGTTCGGCATCGTCCAGGCATGGACCATGGCGATTCCCGGCTGCCGTGGGGCGCCGCCGCGGGCGAGACAGTCGGCCTCGCCGTCCGCCAGCGCGTCGCCTTCGCCCGGAATCACGGTGCATGGTTGATGGAGGTGCCAAGGTGCCTTGGCACCGCCGAGATCTTTCGGCACTGGAGTGCTCCGGTTGACGCGTTTGGTGTAGGCCAGGCCGGCCGGCCGCCAGACGCCGTCGATCGGAACGAACATCACGAAACTGGGGCTTTCCAGGTCGGCCGAGCCGCCGAACACTCGCCAGGCGTGGAGCCAGTGTTGGCCTTGAAACGGGGTGAGATCGCGAAACCGTCCGACCTCGAGGGGGCTGAAGCCCTGGGCTCGGGCGGCGGTGGTGTCGGCATGCTTCGCGGCCACCAGCTTGGTGCGCGCCAGGACCGAATCGAATCCGGGTCTCTCTACGGCCAGGAGAATCAGGATCGCGACGATCACGGCCGGTCGATTCCCTGGGGTCGGTCGACGACGGGGAGGGTGACGAACGACAGCCGACCCGGCTCGTGATACACGGTCTGGTGCGCGACCACCGCCTCGGTCTCGAGGCTCAGATTGCCGCCGGTATTGAGGTTCCGCGTGAGCAGGGGGAA
>JAYVJS010000004.1:0-5940 GCA_043769075.1 Gemmatimonadota bacterium
TAGCAGAGGATGCACTTCCCGTAGTCGCGAACGTAGAGGTCGTTGTCGACCTTGACCGGCTGCGCCACCGTGGCGCGGAAGTCAGGGTCGGGCGGCTCATGATGACCGGGCATGATCTGGTCTCGATGGCCGGCGGCTGCCGGGGGCGCCGGCGGACCATACCGCTCTGGGTCTGCCGCATAGTCTGAAAGCCAGTCACCGACGTCGGGCGTGGTCGACAAGTCGACCGATGACGCCAGAAACTCAAGCACCATCTTCCGACTGTGGCGAACCCGCTCGGAATCAGTCTTGACGACCATCCCCGCTTCTACCTTCCGGGAGCAACTCGGCACCAGAACCCGGGACCCTTCGACCTCGACCACGCACACCCGGCAGACATTGACCGGCCGAAGCGTATCGAGGTAACAGAGCGTCGGAATGGCCTGTCCGAATTGCTTGGCGGCCTCGAGAATCGTGGTCCCTTCGGGCGCGGTGACCTTGGCGCCGTCAATCGTCAACTCCACGGTCCGCCGCCGCGATTCCAATTGCACCAATCCGCTCATCAGGCCCGGGCTCCAGAATAGAGGCGGAGCCGTTTGATGGCGGACTCCACCGCGCTGTAGGCGGTTTGGCCGAGACCGCAGATCGACGCATCCTTCATGGCCACCCCGATTTCCTCCAGCAAGGCCAATTCGGTGGCCGCCCCGCCCCGGGGCCGGCCGACCTTGAGGCGATGGAGCGCTTCCTCCTGTCGCACCGTCCCGACCCGGCAGGGAACACACTGCCCGCACGACTCATCCCGAAAGAAGGCCGCGATCCGAAGCACGACGTCGATCAGGTCGACGGTGTCGTCGAAGACCATGATCACGCCGGAACCTAACGTGGCGCCGGCCGCCCGGGCGCCCTCAAAAGTGAGCGGCATGTCCAGCTCGTCCGGACGCACGAACACGCCGGCCGCTCCCCCCAGCAGCACGGCTTGAAGCGGCCGTCCGCCCGCCACTCCGCCCGCCAAATCGAGAAGGTCGCGGAGTGTGGCTCCAAACGGCACCTCGTAGACCCCGGGCCTCGCGATGTTGCCGGAGAGGCAGAAGAGCCGAGGCCCGGTCGAACCCTCGGTCCCGATCGCCGAGTAGGCCGGCCCGCCGATCCGGAGAATCTCGAGGACGTTGACCAGGGTCTCGACGTTGTTGACCAGGGTGGGCTTGCCGAACAGGCCGGCTTGGAACGGAAACGGCGGCTTGTTGCGGGGTTCGCCCCGGAAGCCTTCAATCGAGTTGAAGATCGCGGTCTCTTCGCCGCAGATGTAGGCCCCGGCCCCTTCCCGGATTTCGATCTCGAATCGAAAGCCCCGACCCATCACGTTGGCACCCAGGAGGCCCAACCGGCCCGCCACCTCGATGGCGTGGCTGAGCCGGGCCCGGGCCTTCGGATACTCCCCTCGAAGGTAGATGTAGCCGTGTTCCGACCCGGTGGCGAATCCAGCAATCGTCATCGACTCGATGATCGCGAACGGGTCGCCCTCCATCAAGGCTCGGTCCTTGAACGTGCCCGGCTCGGATTCGTCCGCATTGCAGATCACGTAATGGGGCCGGACACCCTGACCGGCAACGGCGGCCCATTTTCTCCCGGTGGGAAATGCGGCTCCGCCCCGCCCGGCGAGCTTGGCATCGGTGACCTCCCGAATCACGGCCTCGGGACCGATTTCCAAAGCCCGCCGGAGCCCCTGGTATCCACCATGCGCGCGGTAGTCGTCGAGGCTGGCCGGATCGGCCACGTTCACCCGTTGAAGCAGCCGAAGCCCAGGTTGCCCCGCCTGGGGAATCCGGATCCGGTCTCCGGACGCCGCGGCTTCATTCCCGCCCAGCACCGACATAGCCTTCGACAGCGTCAGATCGCCGAACAGCCGCTCTTCCGGCGCGACACCAGCGACCGTCAGCAGGCCGGCCGGGGCGTGATCACAGAGGCCGAGACAAGGGCTCCGAAGCCAAACGGTCCCGGAAGGGATAGCGTGTTGAGTACCCTCGGGGCCGTGGTAGGCGGGACCGGCCGCTTGTTCGAGATCCCGGTAGAGCGCCGCGGCGCCCTTGCAGCGGCAGGCAATGTCGTCGCAGACGTGGAGGACTCGGAGCGGGCGCGGAGCCGTCGACAGCAGGCCGTAAAACGTCGCCACGCCGAAGATATCGGCCGGAGGAACCGTTAGGCGCTCCGCCAGGTAGTTAAGGGCGCCCTCGCTGATCCAGCCGATCCGGGACTGGACCGCATGCAACGCGGGCAACAGGCGGTGCCGTTCAGACCGGGCCTGGTGCCCTCCTTCGGACGTGTGGGCGTCGCGGGGCTGCCGAGTGCCGCCGTCCCAACCCCCGGACGGTAGTCCGAGATGGGCATCCACGGCGTCCCGCTCGTCGGCGGTCGGCGTCGCCTTCAGAAGATGGAGATCCACTGCCCTCCTACCGGGCCATCGGTTCGAGCCGAACCGCGCAGGCTTTGAATTCGGCCGTTCCGGACTTGGGGTCGGTGGCGTCGATGGTGAGCACGTTGGTCTTGACCTCGTCCTGGAAATGGAACGTCATGAACACGAGCCCGGCCCGGAGACTCGAATCGATCCGGGCCGGGGCGACAACCGCGCCGCGCCGGGAGGTGATTCGGACCGGCGCCCCATCGACCAGGCCGAGGGTGGCCGCGTCCTCTGGGGACAGGTCGACGGACTCGCCGCGCCGGAGCGGTGAGCCGTAGTCGGCGGTTTGGACCCCGGTATTGTAGGAATCGAGCCGGCGCCCGGTGGTCAGCTGGTACGGGTATTCGGCGCTAGGCATCTCGACCGGCGGGTCGTGCTCCACCACCGAAAACGGCGCCGCCGGCCCTTCCCGAGGTTCCTTCCAGAGCCGGCTGTGGAGGTAGGTCTCGCCGGGATGGTCTTCATCGTAGCACGGCCAATGCAACCCGCCCTCGTTCTCGAGTCGCTGGTAACTCATGCCCGCCAGCATCGGTGCCAACGACCGGACTTCGTTCCACACCGCCTCACCGGAGGGCTGACCCCAATCGTGGCCCATCCGGCGGGCGATCTCGCCAATGATCCACCGATCATCCCGCGCGTTGCCCGGTGGCTCCAGCGCTTTCCGGACCCGTTGGACTCGGCGTTCGCTATTGGTCACCGTGCCTTCGGACTCGCACCAACTCGACGAGGCCGGCAACACGACGTGGGCAAACTCGGCGGTCCGAGTCAAGAACACGTCCTGCACCACCAGGTGATCGAGGCCCTTCAACAGCCGCTCGGTCCGGTTTTGATCGGCCTCCGACTGGGCCGGGTTTTCGCCGATGGCATAGACGGCCCGGAGCTCGCCGTGGTCCATCGCCTCGAACATCTGGGTCAGGTTCTTACCGTAGGTCGGCGCCATGTCGATGCCCCAGGCCCGATCGAATTTGGCTTTGACCGCCGGATCCTTGGTCCAGTCCTGGAAGCCGGCCAGCCGGTTGGGGATCGCTCCCATGTCGCCGCCGCCCTGGACGTTGTTCTGACCCCGGAGCGGGTTGACGCCCGACCCGTGCTTGCCGACATGCCCCGTCAGCAGCGACAGGTTGATCAACGCCAAGACATTGTCGACCGCATTATGGTGCTCGGTGATGCCTAACGTCCAGCAGATCACGGCCCGGTCGGCCCGTGCGTAGGTCTCGGCGGCGCGTCTGATCACATCCGCCGGAACCCCGCAGACGGCCTCGGCGTACGCCAAGGTGTACTTCTCGACCGAGGCCCGATAGGCCTCAAAGCCTTCCGTGGCCCGGCGGATGAACGACTCGGCGGCGAGGCCCTGATGGATGATCTCGCGGGCCATGGCATTGGCCAAGACGATATCGGTCCCGACCTCGAGGCCCAGCCAGGCATCAGCCCACTGGGCTGAAGTGGTACGGCGGGGATCGACGACGAAAAGGGTGGCCCCGCGGTGGATGGCCTTCAGGACATGATGGAAGAAGATCGGGTGATTCTCACGGGCGTTCGCGCCCCACAGGAAGACGACGTCGGTCGCTTCCACTTCCCGGTAGGTGTTGGTTCCACCCCCGGCCCCGAACACCGTCGCCAGACCGACGACGCTAGGAGCGTGTCACGTGCGGTTGCAGCTGTCGATGTTGTGGGTGCCGAAGGCGACCCGAGTCAGCTTCGATGCCAGGAAATTCATTTCGTTACTGGCCTTCGAACAACTCATGGTCGCCAAGGCGTCTCCCCCATACTGGGCCTTGGTCCGTCGGAACCCGTCGGCGGCCCGCTCGAGGGCCTCCTCCCAGGTTGCAACCCGAAGCACCCCGTGCTCCCGAACCATCGGTTCAGTGATCCGGCTCTGCGACTTTCCCATCTGGCTGTCTCCGTGGTGGCGAGGCCGCCGGAATGGCAGCCGGCCTCACCCGAAATATGAGGCGCTCGGGTGGAACGGCACAAGGATTGGCCGAACATCGCCAGTTGCGGCTCGTCGGTCTACCGTCGAGCCCTGAGGTACCGGCCCGGCGCCTTACCGGTCAGTTCACCATCCCGCAGGACGGCCTGCCCGTTCACGAACACGTCGCGGACCCCAACCGCCATCTTCCCCGGTTGCTCCCAGGTCGACCGGTCCGCAATGGTTCGGAGGTCGAAGATCACCAGGTCCGCCGCTTGGCCCTCCGCGAGCCGACCCCGGTCGCGGAGCCCGCTGAAATCCGCCGGCAGCGAGGTCATCTTGCGGACCGCCTCTTCGAGGGTGAGGACCTTAGCCTCTCGGACGTAGTGGCCAAGGACCCGCGGAAAGGTTCCCGTGGACCGAGGATGTCCCATCTCCTCGGTCTTGTCGTCGGCATAGCCGCCGTCGCTCGCGATCATGTTCCATGGTTGGACCAAGAGATCGCGAAGGTCCTTTTCCTTGATCGCACCCAAGGTGATCCCGACCGGTTTCTGGCTGGCGATGATCAGGTCGGCCAAGGCATCGAACCGATCCTTCTTTTCGGCCGTGGCGATCTCCGAGAGATACTTCCCCACCAACGACGGCCGCTCGGGACTGGTGGTCACCCGCATCGCGGTGTAGCCGGTCGCTTTGAGCCAGGCGAACCCGCCGTCGATGCCATTCTCGCTGGCCCCTTTGATCGCGGCCCGAGTCGTCGGATCCTTGAGAGCCGCCTTCAGGTCGAACCCGGCCTGCCCCCGGAGTTCCTTCGGCAAGACGATGATCCCGGTAATCGGCGAGGTCGCCGCCCCGTCGTACGGATACTGGTCGGTCACCGCATCGACCCCCCGCATCCGCGCGGCGTTCACCATTTTGATGACGTCTTGGATCTTGCCTTCGTTTTCGAGACCCACGGCCTTCTCGTGTCCGATCTTGGGCGCTATCCCGCCCCGCTCCCCGATCTCGATGCACTCCTGGTCGGACCACAAGAACCGTTTGACCGGGTCGCGAACGTGGGAGTCGTAGATCCCCCGATAGGGCGCCACCATCCGGGCCAGTTCGACCACCTCGTCGGTGGTGGAGAACATCCCTGGTTCGTACATCAGCCCGCTGGAGAGCCCCACCGCACCAAGTTCCATTCCTTCTTTGACCATCGCCTTCATTTGATCGAGTTCGGCCACGGTTGGGGCCCGCTGGGCCAGACCCATCACCGCTTCTCGAACTCCGTTGTGGCCGATGTACATGGCCACATTGGTACCGGCACCCTGGGCCGCGAGCGCGGCCATGACCTTCTTCATGTCGTCGACCGAGTAGCCGCCATCGGGACCGCCTAACACGGTCGTGACGCCTTGGCGAACCACACCCTCGTTCCACCGACGTTCAGGAGCGAGGATCGACTCCACCGTGTGAGAGTGCACGTCGATGAAGCCGGGGGTGACGTACTTGTCGGCGGCGTCGATCACCGTCTTCGCCGTCGCGTTGCCAAGCGACCCCATCGCCGCGATGCGATCGCCGCGAATGCCAATATCAGCGCGATACCAGGGATTTCCCGTGCCGT
>JAYVJS010000005.1:0-10849 GCA_043769075.1 Gemmatimonadota bacterium
CGGCGACCGGATCAAGAACCCGATGTGGCTCACCATGGTCGGGCTGGTGATCGGCGAAAAGCTGATGGGAATTCCCGGGATGATTCTGGCGCCGGCCGTGTTGCACTACGTGAAGGTTGAGGCCTCACGAGACCGGATCGGGGCGCGGGGAGCCCGGTAGCCGAAATGTCTTAGCACGTCCCCTTCGCCGGGAGCCGGGCATTGGCCGGAGTTCGCCGCGGCGCCGGCTTCGAGGACCTCGCCTGTTCACAACGCCGGCCCTGCTTGGCGGCTTTGGGGACCAAATTCCGTTTGATAGGGTGGACAGACCCCTTCGGCGGTCCAATCCCCAATCTGGAGATTCCAATGAACAAGAAGCTGCTGGTCCTTGCCGCCACCGTGCTGTCCTTGACGGGCTGCGGCAGTCTGGTCGGCCCCGACGAAACCGACGCCGCGGCGAACGCGGCCAAGGCGAAACGAGCCCTTGAGGGCGCCTCGGAGGCCGGCATCGCGCCCGAGCTCCGGATCGCTACGAACTAGTGGCCGCCACCTCGTCGGCCCCGCTCTTTCGGGATCGGTGCGCCGCCGGCGAGGTGGTTGCTCAGGCGCTTGGTCAACCTGAAGACTTGGCCGGCGCCGCGTTGTTCTTGCTGAGCGACCAAGCCAAGTGGATCACAGGCCAAGTGTGGGCGGTTGACGGCGGGATGTCGGCCGTACGGGTCTGACGCACTCCAGTTTTACCAGGCCGCGCGGCCGGATCGACCGGTCACCCGCCTGCATCCGTCCTTAGAGCGGAGTTTCCAAATGCCAAGCTAGAAGTCACCGTCGGCCGGCCCTGCCACGGCTACCGCGCTCACCGCGATGTTGGCCGACAGTTACACCCTGTACCTGAAGACCCAGAACTTTCACTGGAACGTGACGGGCCCGATGTTCACCACGCTGCACACCCTGTTCGAAGCCCAGTACACCGATCTCGCGCTGGTGGTCGACGAAATCGCCGAGCGGGTGCGCGCTTTGAACGAGCCGGTGCCGGGGAGCTTCACGGAGTTTGCCAAGCTCGCGACCGTGCGCGAGTCGGTGGGCCAGGTGAGTGCCAAGGCCATGATCCAGATCCTGGTGGAGGATCAGGCCCTGCTGGCGAGATCGGCCGAGCTGGTGATCGCGGCGGCTGAGAAGGACGGCGATACCGGTTCGGCCGATCTGGCCACCCGTCGTCTGTTGCAACACGACAAGAACGCCTGGATGCTGCGGAGTCACCTCGAGTAAGGCCACCGGTGATCACGGCCGGCGGGCCCCGACCTCGCCGCGCCGGATCGCGGCCGCCCTGGCGGTCACCGCCTGCTTGTCGGCATCGGTCAGGCGGGCCACGTTCTTCACTTGGAGCGCCATGCGCGGGTTCCTGGCCAACGTCGATTCATGGCGCATCAGGAAGTCCCAGTACAAGGTGGTGAACGGGCAGGCCCGGTCGCCGCTGCGGAGTGCGGCGTCGTAGCGGCAGCCCTTGCAGTGCGGGCTCATCCGCTGGATGTACTTGCCGGTGGCGATGTAAGGCTTGCTGCCCATCACGCCGCCATCGGCGTACTGGCTCATTCCCAGGGTGTTGGGCAACTCGACCCACTCCACCGCGTCGACATAGACCGCCAGGTACCAGGCGTGCACCTGCTTGGGCTCCACGCCCAGCATCAGCGCATAGAGACCGGTGACCATCAACCGCTGGATGTGATTGGCGTAGCCGTGCGCCAGCGTCTGGGTCAGCGCATCACCGAGGCACGCCATGTCCGTGGCGCCCGTCCAGTACCAGGCGGGGAGGTCCTCCGTCGCGCCGAGGGCGTTTCGCTCCAGGTACTCGGGCATCTGGGTCCAGTAGATGCCGCGCACGTATTCGCGCCACCCAAGAATCTGGCGGATGAAGCCCTCGACACTGGCCAGTGGCGCCTGCCCGTCATGGTACGCCCGTTCGGCCGCAGCCACCACTTCGCGCGGGTTCAGCAACTTCAGGTTGAGCGCGGCCGACAGGTGCGAATGGTACAGCCACGGGTCGCCCGGCCACATCGCGTCCTGGTAGCGCCCGAACAACGGCAGGCGCTCCGTGATGAAGGCGTGCAAGGACTTGAGCGCCTGCGCCCGGGTCACCGGCCAGTCGAAGTAGTCAAGCCGGCCGGGGTGCGGCGCGAAACGGGTATTGACCAGCGCGATCACCTCGCGAGTGACCGCATCGGGTTTGAAGGACCGGCGCGGCGGCACGTCACCGGGACCGGTAGCGCCGAAGGCCTCGCGGTTCTCGGCGTCGAAGTTCCATTGGCCGCCGAGGGGCTCACCGGCCTGCATCAGCACATCATGGCGCTTCCGCTGCTCGCGATAGAAGTACTCCATCCGGAGCGATTTGCGGCCTTTGGCATGGGCCGCGAAGTCGCGGATGCTACTGAAGAAGTGGCGGTCCTCGCGGACCTCCAGTGGCAGGCGGTTGGACTCGGCCACGGCGTTGATTGCCCGCAGCACGCGCCAGTCGCCCGGTGCGGTCATCACCAGCCTGGCAGGCCGCAGGCGGCCAATGTCGGCCCGCAACTGGGCGCCCAGACTGCCGCCGTTGCCGACAGCATCCAGCCGGGTATAGTGCAGCGGCCGGCCGGCGGCTTGCAGGGCCAGCGCGAAGTGCCGCATGGCCGTCAGGAACATCGCCGTTCGCGGTTTGCTCGACCACACATGGGTCGACTCGTCAGCCACCTCGGCCATCCAGACGGCGTCGACACTCGCATCGAAGCCGTCGAACGCGGCAGCTTCGAGATCCAGCTGGTCACCCAGGACCACGATCAAGGCGCGCAGCTCAGCCACGATGGGCCTCGCCGTGACGACATGCTTGCGTAGAGGCATGCCGTCCAACCTAGCAAGGCTGCGCGGAGCGGGCAAACTACGAGTCATGGCCGCGGAACGAGAATGAAGCCGGTGGCAAGATCACCCAGCGTTTCCGTGCGCCGGCCCAAGTGCAGCCAGTGCCAGTATCCGATCAGCGCGCAGAAGAAAGCATCGGTTCGATCTTCGACATCTTTCGTCCAGGGCATCCGGAGCAAACCCGCGACGTCGGAACTCACCCGGAGCGCGGGGAAATGGTCGCGGAGGCATCCGCGCACCTTCGTCTGCAGCCGCTGAAACGCACGGCGCCGGGCGTCGACCGGCCCGCGCTTGTAGGGAATCCGTTCACTCAGTCCGAACAGGCGCACCATCGCCGGATGGGGATAGACCTCCGCCACAACCCGCCGCCCCGCCACGCCAATCTGGAATCCGTTTTGAACGAGCTTGTCCGCCACCCGCGGCGGGCGCGGGCAGAGGCCGAGGTTCGCGGGATGACAACCTGACTTGGACCGTCCGAAATGAACGTGGGTCAGCCGATCCACGGGTCGCGCACCCGTCTGATTCGGGCACACGATTGGGGCATCCACCGCAATGAATGCCGGGCCGCGGCCAACGTTGGCCTCAACAAGAGCCAGCAACTCGTCGTCGCCCTGGGAAAGGACGATGGCTCGGACTTGGGCCTCGCGACGATCCACCTCGAGTACACAGACCCCGTCCGGCCGGCGCTCCCCCCATGCCAGGTCGATTCCCACGATGTGGATCCGATCCGGAAAGGCCCCATGACTCTTCTCTTTCGGCGCCGGTGACATTCAGCCTGCCCCGGCAAGCTGGGCGAGCGCGATGACGGCCCTGGCCGACCAGGCCACCGTGCGGACCCAGTTCGTCTGCACCAGCCTGCGGTGGGTCGCGACGTCGAACCCACCCTCAAGTCGTCGGTGGGCGGGTACCTGCCA
This sequence comes from Gemmatimonadota bacterium, assembly GCA_043769075.1. Lineage (GTDB taxonomy): Bacteria > Gemmatimonadota > Gemmatimonadetes > Gemmatimonadales > GWC2-71-9 > SHZU01. The sequence continues at coordinate 3,783 of JAYVJS010000005.1, forward strand.
GAAGCCCGTACTCACCCAGATGAGCCCCAAGACGGCAAGGCCGCCCCAGGCAAGGACGCCTCCCATCCGCCAGGCGAGGACGACGGCGGTCGCCAACTCGACGAGCATCGGCACCGCAACGACCCAGCCGGTCCGGCGGGTGTGCTGCCCCTCGTATCCCGCGAACCCGCTGTCGCCGACGTGCTGGAATAAAGGGTAGTGAACGATCTGCACGAACCAGATGACACCCAGCATGAACAACGTCGTCGCGCAGTGGACGAGCAGCAGCCAGTGGACACCAAAGGAAGGGGTCATCTCGAGACAAGGGGTTCGCGCGCCGGGTGGAGCGGAATCCGGTTCTCCGGCGCGGAACTTCCCTACAAGTGGTCGTTGTCGCGTCCGTCCCTGATCGCCGCCATGACCAGGCCAACGATGCAGACCCCGGCGGGAATCGAAACCGCGACGCCCATGGCAAACAGCGCGAGGTCACTCACGTTGATCTCCAATCATCAGAAGAGCGACGGCGCCAAAGGAAAGGATCGACGGCACCCACAGGCCGACAAAAACGCCTTGCTCGCGGCTGCCGGTAAACCAGAGGGTGACGGACAACACGAATGAGACAAAAGCCGTGCCAAGGATCCCCAGCCCCGCTCGAAATCGAAGCCTACGTCGCTGCATGTTGGGAACTCCCGATGATGGTTTGGTCACGCCGGGGCCCGTCCCAGGAAGGCCACCAGGCAAGACAGGCCGAGCAACGCCAGGGCGGGCAGCGACTTCCTGATGGGGTCGCGAACTTTGATATGCATCGCCACGGCACCGAGCATCAGGACTGCGGTCCCAAGTGCCGCCGGCCGAGAAACGGTCGGCCACCAGATCCCAGCCAATAGCAGAAAGGCCAAAGTGACTTTGGCGATCCCAACTGCGGTCACCGACCACGGAGGCAGTCCATAGGTGGCGAACTCCTCGCGGAGCGTCTGGGCGTTCTGACCACGCCATGCGGTCGGTTTTCCGGCTCGCAAGACCCAGACATTGAGAAGCCCCAACGCGATCAGCACACTGCTTCCGATTCCTAGGAACTCCATCCCAACCTCCTTGTTGGCCCTACCGGTTTGTCACCCCGGACGTGTTGTTTATGTATTGTACAATATCTTATGTGTTTGTACTGGTTTTGTCAAGCAAATGAGGGGGAGGTCCGCCTCCGACCGTCGGCCAGCCCAGCGATCCCCCAACACCCGCCTCAGCGTTCCATCACGCCCACTGCCACCGTCCGCTGGCGCGGCAACAGTCTCGTTTGTCGGCTCGACACCGGACGCCCCGCCTCGATCAAGACGGGCGCGCCGACTCCACCAGTGAACCGACGCCTCAAGCGGCCCCGAGTCATAGTGCCGTTGCCACCAGTAGAAAGCCAGGTCGAGACCCAGCCAGGCTCCGATTCCAATCGGGACAGCCACAGCCCCAATCTTGCCAGACCAACCGAACCCGTAGCCGCAAAAGGTGATCGACAGGATCAACGACTCGCCAACGTACCCGGTCAGCGACATCCGACCGGCCGGGCGAAAGTACCGGAGCAGGTCCTTCCGCCAGATCCGCAACTCGGCCAACAGTCTAACATAACCCACGGTCAAGACGGGGGCCCCAAGAAACCCGACTACGACTCCGATCAACGGCCGGATGCCGCCAGCTTCGACCGACCCGCCCGACCCAATGGATAGCCACGCCGAGGCCAGGCCGGTGGGCACGGCGATCATCTCAGCGGTCAGCGACGGCAAGACCGGCAGTGCCAAAATCGCGGTGTTCGCGGCGGTCGAGACGGTGACGATCAACCCGGCACTCGATACGCTCGAAACCTACGACACCCTGCAGGTGTCTGCGGCGCTTCGGGATGCCAAGGGCCGCCTCTTGTCCGACCGAGTGGTCCGGTGGACCAGCTCCAATCCGGCGGTGGCCACCATCAATAGCATCACCGGTCGCTTAGCCGGGATCGATCGGGGCACCGTGACCGTTACCGCCACCAGCGAAACCAAAATCGGGACCACCAGCCGGGTCGTGGTAATCAGATATCGCTCGGTTTCGGCCGGCACCATGCACGTCTGCGATATCGCAAGCGGCGGGATTGCCTGGTGTTGGGGCCTCAACGGGAACGAAGGGCGACTGGGCAGCAGCAGCCTCGGTGTCCACGCCAATAGCTCAACTCCCTTCGCGGTCCCCGGCGGGCACCGGTTCATCCAACTGGCGACCTACGCCCGTACCACCTGCGGCATTGCTCGCGACGGAAACACCTACTGCTGGGGTTACAACGGCTTCGGCGCCCTGGGCGACGGAAGCGGCGCAGGGTTCAGTTCCAACCCGACTCGGGTTTCGGGCAGCCATCGGTTCGTCAAGCTGGTGGCCGGACTCGACTTCGCCTGTGGGCTCGAGAGTGCCGGGGCGCTGTTCTGCTGGGGGTGTAACGGTTGGGGGCAATTCGGCAACAACACCACCAGCGGCTCCAACGTCCCGGTTGCCGCCGCCTCCGGGATGGCGTTCGCCACGATTGCCGCCGGGAGCACCCATGTCTGCGGGGTGACCGCGTCGGGGACTTACTGCTGGGGCGCCGATGGTCAGGGGCAATTGGGCGACGGCGGCGCTTTGAGCGGTGGTAACACGTTCGCGAAGACTCCGAAGGCCACGACCGGCGGCCATCTCTTCCAATCCGTCGCCGCCGGCAACCTGTTCAGCTGCGGCCGGACCAGCAGCGGTCAGGGCTATTGCTGGGGCAGCGGCGCCGACGGGAAGCTCGGCAACAGCCAGTCGGCCAACACCTCGACGCCGGCGGCGATTACCGGCGGATTGTCATTCCAATCGTTGGCTGCCGGTTATGGTCACGCCTGCGGTGTGGCCTCGGGCGGGGCGCTCTACTGCTGGGGCGCCAATCGAAGCGGAAACTCAGACCTGAGGAGGACACCATGGACAACCAAATTCGACTTGCCAATCACCACACCGGCGAGACCCTCTACCTCCGCCGGGTTCGCGATCGGCGCGACATCGTCCTGGAGATCAACGGCAACGTACCCCCGAAGGGCGAGGGACCGCCGCTGCACGCCCATCTCGGGCAACAAGAGGAGGGTACGGTCCACGCGGGCGAACTGACGGCCCAGGTGGGTGGCCGGAGGGTTACCATTCGGGCCGGTGAATCGGCGGTGTTCCCCGCCGGCGTACCTCATCGGTGGTGGAACGAAGGCGTCGACCCAATCAGCTTCAGTGGCCGCGCCGTCCCAGCCGGCGACCTTGACCGATTTCTTCAGGGTATGTTTGCCGTGGCCAACCATGGTCCAGCTGGGCGGCCATCCCTGTTCTATCTGGCGCACCTGATGTACCGGCATCGGCGGACCCAGTTGATGACGGCGATCCCGCGACGGGTGCAGCAAGTGGCTCTGCCGGCGGTCGTCTTTCTTGGCTGGATCTTGGGCAAGTATCGTGGCGCTGACTGGCCGGGGTCACCGAGATCCTGCCCGGGCGCCGCCGGTGTTTCGATCCCGATTGGAGGGTGAACGATGCCGTCGTGGCAAGCGCGGTGTTTCAGCTACTACTCGCGGCTGGTCATTCGCCGCCGCGATTGGGGTCCGGCGGCGGCGTTGGCCCGCCGGGCTCGGCGGCTCTTCGGGGCGCCACCGCTCCTTCAGCGCTACGCCGTCCGGGGAATGCGGGTTACCAGCGTCGCGACCCGTTCCGGCGTCCGCGGTGAATGGCTGGCGCACCCGCGGTTGTCGGCCACCGACGGGCAGCGGAGGATCCTGATGTACGACCACGGTGGCGGCTATGTGGCCGGGTCGGCGGCCACCCATCGACCGGTCACGACGGCGTTGGCCCGCGTTGCCAGATGCCGGGTGTTCGCCTCCGACTACCGCCTGGCACCTGAGGCGCGATTTCCCGCCGCGATCGACGATATCCTGGCGGCCTACCATTGGTTGGTGACGGAGGAAGCGCCGGGGGTGCCGGTGGTCGTGGTCGGTGAGTCTGCCGGCGGCGGGTTGGTACTCTTGCTCGCGCAGCACGCTCGAGCCCGGGGATGGCCGGCGCCGGCCGGCGTGGCGGCACTCTCGCCGTGGACCGATCTCGCCGGTGAGGGGGCCTCCCTCACCGCCAACGACGGACGCTGCGACATGTTCCGGCCCGAAAACATCAACGCATTCGCCGCCGCGTACCTCGGAGGCGCCTCGCCGCGAGACCCCCGAGCGTCACCACTCTTCGGCGCGATGGAGGGACTGCCACCGGTCCTACTCCAAGTCGGATCGACCGAGTTGCTGCTGGACGACGCAACCCGAATGCACGACCGTCTGCAGGCGGCCGGCGGCAACAGCAAACTGTCGGTGTATCAGAGGGTTGCCCACGGCTGGCAGTTGCTCTCGCCCTATGTGCCCGAGGCGACCGCGGCCGTCCAGGAGTTGGCCGATTTCGCGGCCGCGCACTGGGCGAGGGCTACACCGCCTCGCCCTGCTGGATCCGGTCGCGCAGTTTGACCGCCGCGGGCCCCGGAGTCGCTTCCAGCTCGGCCGCCAGCAGCGCCTCCAGCTGCTGGAACAACTTGAGGGCCTGGACCCGGTCGCCCTTTCTCGCGTAGCAAATCATCAGGGTGGTCCATCCATCTTCGGCCACGACATCCCGGGCCGTTACGGCCCGCAAGGTCGCAATCGCTTCGTCGAGGCGGCTCTGATCCACCAGCCAGTGCGCGTAGGCCAGACCGCCGTCGACGAACATCCGGTTGAGCCGGTCTTGACGCCCTGGCCGCTCAAGGCATGAGTTACCCCTTCAGGATAGCCTCGGCTCCGGAGGATGACGAATTGGCCGTCGTGGGCCGCCCTGGCTCCTTCCAAGTCCCCCCGCGCCACCAGGCAGATCCCCTGAAAATGGCGGGCGATCCCGGCGATGATGGTGGTCGAGTGCGCCTCGCCGAGCGGAACGGCTCGGTCCAAATGGGGAATCGCGCCGTCGAGATCCCCGACGATCGTTCGGGCCGCGCCGGCCATGGTCTGGGCCATCGCCAGCAATTCCAAGTCGTCCGAGCCTTCAAGCAGGGCAACCGCCTCTTCGGCGTATCGAATCGCCTCCTCGATCCGCCCTTGCCAGCAGCCCATTTGGGCAAAGGCCACGAGGCCGCGGATCCGCACCTCCAGCGGGAGACCGATCGAGGGGTCGAGAGCCGCTTTCAGCGGATGGACTTCGTCGAAACTCCCTCGTCCCCACCAAAACAAATGCAACGCCCACACTAGGCGGAGCCCGATCTCAGGCCGTTCTGGGGCCTGGGCCCACTCGACGGCGGCGCGAAAGTTGGCATTGTCGGCGATCAGCGGGTTGAGCAGCCGGGCAGTGGCACCTCCGTAAATCGAGGGAGCCGCCCGTTCCGCAACGGAGACGAAGTGCTCCGCATGGCGCCTCTCAAGCCAACCGCGTTCGGAGGTTTCGGCCAGCCGTTCGACCGCGAACTGCCGGACCGTTTCCAGGAGCCGATACCCGGCATCAGTCTCGTTGGCGTCAAGAACCAGCAGCGATTTATCGACCAGCCCGCTCAGGGCGTCGAGAATGGCGGCAGCCGCCAGGCCATCACTGAACACCACCGCCTCGGCGGCTTCGAGCGAAAACGTCCCTGGGAACACCGCCAGCCGCCGGAGCAAGACCCGCTCATCGTCGGCCAACAGACCCACGTTCCACTCGATCGTACTCCGGAGGGTCCGATGTCTCGCCACGGCCGTCCGACTCCCGCCGCTCAGGAGCTGCAAAGCGTCTTTGAGCCGTTCGGAAATCTGATCGATCGAAAGGACCCGGACCCGGGCCGCCGCGAGTTCGATCGCCAGCGGGATCCCGTCGAGGCGGCGACAGATCTCGGCAATCCCACGGGCACCGTCGGGGGTCACCGTAAACGAGGGGTGGACCGATCGGGCCCGCTCGACGAAAAGCTCTTGGGCTTCATCGGGAACCAACGGGGGGACCAGCCAGGCGGTCTCACCCTCGACGCCGAGGGCTTCTCGACTGTCGCAAGAATCGAAGGCCGAGCAGCGCCTCGCAACAGACGGTCCGCCAGCCCGGCCACCGAGTTGATGACATGTTCGCAATTGTCGAGCACTAACAGGGCGGGCCGGTCGCGAAGCGCTTGTTCGAGCCCGGCGATCGCCGCGGATTCCTCTCGCTCGGTCGGGCCGAATGCCGCTCCCACCTTGTTGGCGACCTGGGCGGAATCCGTGGCCGGGGCCAGGTCGACCCACGCCACCGCATCCCATCGGTGAGCCACCCGAGTAACCGTTTCAGCGGCGAGCCGGGTCTTTCCGCTTCCACCTGCCCCCGTCAGCGTCAACAACCGGGTCGACCCGGAGAGTTCCGCGACGGCGGCGAGTTCTCGGGACCGGCCGACAAACCGGCTCAGGGCCGAGGGCGGCAGCCCGGCCAGGGGCAGCGCGACGGTGGCAGTCATAGGCGTCCGCCTAAGCCAAGGCCGGATTCAAGTCATTCAAGATCGACCGGCCCGCCAGCCAGAAACCGCCCGATCAGGTCTGCCAACCCCTCAGGTGTTCGGCCCCGACCGAGGGTCAGCAGGGGCGTTCCGCTCACCTCAGCCGTTGAATCGGTTGCCGCCGTCCCGATCACCACCAACGCCCGAACCCGATCCGGCTGCAGGGCTGTGAAGCTGACTGCCGGAACCGCCAGGGCTTCCTCGGCCACGAGAGCCACCGTTTCAAGCCCAATCCCATCCAGAAAAAGCCGGAGCCACGCCGAGAAATCCTTGGGCGAACCACGGATTCCCGGAACATAGACCCGGTGACAGGCGGCCAACGCGAAAACCAACGCCTGGCATTCCGGATCATCGATCGCGGCGATCGACACGACGACGATCGGCTGGCCCCCCCCCGCCCGCTGGTAGGGGGTTTCGTCGGCACCGGCGCGAACCACCGCTTGGAAGGCCCCAGTCCGGGGCTGATTGACTTCAGTCATCTTCGGGTTTCTCCTACCCTAAGTCTACGACGCCCCGCTTACCAGCCGCTTACAGCCAGGAACAGCGGGCGAAGTCATTGGATGGCAGGACTTGGAACCGCTCAACTCGGAGCACACGGGAATGC
>JAYVJS010000006.1:0-4868 GCA_043769075.1 Gemmatimonadota bacterium
CCTGGTTCATTCGCGAGGCCGAGGCGTTAGGCCAGCTCGACCACCCAGCCATCCGCCATGTCTACGACGTCGGGGTCATCGACGACATGGCCTTCCGAATCGGAAACTGGATCGACGCCGAGGGCTTGAACCAAGCCAACGTCCGCGGACCCCGGCCGATTCCGCAAGCCCATATCTTGGCCCGCGATCTCCTCCGAGCGCTCGAGCATGCCCACGGAAACGGCATCATCGTCCGACGAGTTGTCCCCGGGTCATTGTTGGTGAACAGCGTCGGTCGCGGCACGATTACCGACCTCCGATTTTGCAGCTACACCCTGCCCCACATTCCGGCGGGCGAGCTCCCAACCGGACGGGTCTACATGGCACCCGAAGTCCGGGATGGCTCGATCGGCGACGCGACCGCGGACATCTACGCGGCCGGCGCGGTGCTCTATTTCGCCATCACCGGGGTCGAGCCGCCGGAAGCGGTGGTCGACCTGGTGCCCCCCTCAAAGGTGCGACCAGCGTGCCCCAAAGCGCTGGAGCGGGTCATCCTCCGGGCCCTCCAGGAAACCCCGAGCGCCCGATTTCTGAGTGCCTCCGAAATGCTCGAGGACTTTGCCTCGGATGCCGGCGCCTACACGACACTGTCCACCCTCGACGCAGGGTTGCCACCGACCGGCGACGAGAGCCCGAGAGCGTGGGAAAAGCGACTCCGTCGCGCCTTCGGTGACGACTACGAGCTGCTCGCCGAAATCGGCGCGGGCGGGTTCGGACGGGTCTATCGGGTCCGCGACCTTCAGCTGGAACGGATGGTCGCGCTGAAAGTGCTTCATCCAACCCTGACCCAAGACCCCGGCGGCCTGGAACGTTTCCGCCGGGAGGCCCAACTCGCCGCCCGGGTTACCCATCCGAACATCGTCAGCATTTACGACATCGGCGGCCGCTCGGGATTGGCGTGGTACACGATGGAGCTGGTGGACGGCCTCAACCTGGCTCAGCTGGTGGAAAAGGAGGGCCGGCTCCCATTGATCCGGGTTCTGTGGCTGCTCCGCGAAGCCCTTGACGCCCTTGCCCACGCTCACTCGAGCGGCCTCGTTCATCGGGATATCAAGCCGGAAAACCTCCTGATATCGAGGGCAGGCGGGCTCAAGATCACCGATTTCGGATTGGCCCTGGCCCTCCGGGGTCAGGGAAAATTCGGCGGCGCGTCCAGTCACAGCGGCACCCCCCAGTTCGCGAGTCCCGAGCAGCTCCTCGGCGACCGCATCGATATCCGGACCGATCTCTACAGCCTGGCCGCCGTCGCCTACTTTGCCTTACTCGGATATCCGCCGTTCGCGGGCAGCCGCCCCGAAGTGGTTCTGGCCAAGCAGACGACGAACCAGCTGCCCGACCTGATCGGCGAACGACCCGAGGTCGGACCGGAGGTAGCCAACGTACTTCGGATGGCCCTCCTCTCGGACCGAAACGCCCGCTACCCGACGGCGTCGGAGTTCCTCCAGGCGCTCAATCGGGCGACCCGCCGGGACGTCCGGGCGCAATCTGGACCCGGCTGGCTTCGGGCCGTTCGGCGGTGGCTTCGGCCCCCATCCAACCGGCCCCCATCTTGACACTTTTCAGAATCCGCGTCACATTCTGGAAACGGCCAAACGTGGGCATCTTGCTTCCCAACCCAATCAAATTGAGTACCGGCATAACCTGACCCGCGGGCGGTCGACGGGGTCTGCTGTTTTTTTTAGCGCGGGATGGGCTCGCGTCTATGAGAAGGCCAGAGATGCGCATCCGCATGTCCAGGCCGCAGGATTCACTAGCTGACGGAGTTTGGCGTAATGGCTCGTATCACTGGCACCGTGAAGTGGTTCAATGACGCGAAGGGGTTTGGGTTCATCACCCCGGAAAATGGCGAAAAGGACTGCTTCGTCCACCACTCGGCCATCAAGATGGATGGGTTCCGAAGCCTCGCCGAGGGCGAGCGGGTCGAGTTCGACATGGTTAGCGGCGCCAAGGGCCCCGCAGCCGAGAACGTAACAAAGGCCAAGTAAGATCGTCCGAGTACAACCGAGCCGCTCCGGGGGGCGGCTCGTTTGTCACTCAGCACTCGGTAACCAGCTACTTGTGGCGGTAAATCACTCGGCCGCGGGTGAGATCGTACGGGGAGAGGACGACGCTGACCCGGTCGCCCTCGAGAACCCGGATTTTGAATTTGCTCATCTTGCCGGCCGCATAAGCCAGGATAGTGTGCTTGTTGTCAAGGAGGACCCGATAGTTTCGATCCGGGAGCACCTCTTGCACTACGCCCTCCATCTCAATGCCTTCTTCCTTCGCCATCCGGGAAGCCTGGTCCTTTCTAACGCTTTGGTCTGAGTAGACGCTCTAACCCACCAAATCTGGCCCCAAACGCCCATTCCGGCAACGGCCTAGGCCACGATGGCCCGAAGCCGGGTCATTTCCTCCTCGACCGCCGCGACCAGGGGGGCCATCCGAGCGGCATCGAATACCAGCTCGGCACCGGCAACCCGATAGAGATCCGGAACGCTCCGTGTCGCCCCCTCTGCCAGAAAGCTCTTATAGGCGGCCAAGGCCGCCTCTGGATCCTTCCGGTGGTTGCGCCAGACTTGGAGGGCCCCCAACTGAGCGACCCCGTATTCGATGTAATAGAACGGGTACAGAAAGACATGGAGCTGGCGGTACCAGCGAGCGACTCGTTCCGCCTCCAGACCGGACCAATCGACGGTCCGCTCGAACCGGGAGCGGATCGCGAGCCAAGCCTGATCCCGGGCCGCTCCGTTGCGCCCATTGGGATCGGTGTAAATCCAGGTCTGAAACGCGTCGATCGAGGCGACGTGGGCCAGGGTCAACAAGGCATCCTCGAAGTACTCCAGCCGCGCGACGGCCGCATCCCGCGGGGACAGGAACGCCCCCGGGGCGTCCAACAACGGAGCCCCCAGAAGTTCCATCGACATCGACGCCAATTCGGCGGCCTCGGAGGTCGGGTGCCGCTGCCAGATGAGGGGCTTGGCGTCGGAGGCGAAGGCGTGAAAAGCATGGCCGGCCTCGTGGAGGAGCGTTTGGACGTCCTCCATAATGCCGGCAGCGTTCATGAAGATGAACGGCTGGCCGCGAAAATGGAGGGTGTCGCAATAGCCGCCCGGGGCTTTCCCTTTTCGGCTCTCGAGGTCAAGCAGGCCCTGGTCAGACATGACGCCGAATTGGTCAGCCAGCGAGGGGTCCAGGCGGTCGAACAGCCGCCGCGCCTTGGCCACCAAATCGGCCCCCGACTCGAACGGCCGGAGCACCTCGTCCCGGTAGAGCGTGACGTTGAGGTCCCAGGGCCGGAGCCGATCGAGACCCAATCGGGCGCGGCGGACCCCGTGGAGTCGATCGATCGCCGGCATCACCACTGTTTCGACGGCCCGGTGAAACCCAGCACAATCCGCGGGCGTGTAATCGAATCGGCACTTCGAAGCGAAGGCATACGCCTGGTAGTCGGCGAACCCCGCGTTCGAAGCCACCGCGGCCCGGAGGTCAAACTGCCGGTCGAACAGCCGGGCCAGCTCATCACGAGCCCCAACGTAGGGACCCACCATGGCGCGAAACGCCCGTTCCCGGATGTGCCGATCAGGACTCTGAAGAAACGGCGCCAAATGGGGCAACGGCCTCGAAGCGCCATCCCAATCCGCCATGAAGCCACCGGTCAGATTCGTGTATTCAGTCCCAGTCTGTTCCAATGCCGAGGTCAGCGGGACGTTGGCCTCGCGAAACACCTCGATGGCCCGCCGGAACCGTGCGGTCATCTGCTCCAGGCCAGGCCGGGTCCAGTTCAACCGGGCGAACTTCGCGGCCAGGGCCACGCTCTTTTCCTCAGCCCTTGGAGCGATCTCAACGGCCAGGCGGTGATGAGCGGCGCGCTTGGCCTCGTCGGCGGTGTCACAGGTGTAGGCGATCATCGCAGCGGAAATCGCCTCCGACACGATCTCTTCGAGACCCGACCACTCGAGCAACCACGCCTCGACCGTATCGACGGACAGCGGCCGATCCAGAAGGCCATCGAAGGACTCGGCGATCTCGTCCCAGGAAGCGGTTGCAAGTGCGGAGGGCGTCGGGAGCATTGAGTGAAACCTAACCACGAACCTCAGCCGGGCGGACCACGGTCTCCGGGAGACGGAAGGCCAGTAATCCGACCCCCGCCACGATGGCTGCCGCGAGATAGAAGGGCATTGAGGAACCGAATCGTTGAAAGACTGCTGTTGAGACCACCGGTGCGAGCACCCGCGCGCCCCCGGCAAAAGACTGCGCCACTCCCATCGTGGTGCCAAGGGTCGCGGGGTCGGAAGCCTTGGAGATCATGGCGGTTGTCGACGGAAAAATCAGGGCGGTGCCAATTGGAATCAACGGCATCACCAGGGGGAGCAACCACAGCGTCGGGACGAGCGGATAGAGCAACAAGCCAGTGACCAGCGTGATGGTTCCCAATCGGATCGCGCCAACCTCGCCCAGCCGGCGCACGATCGGCCCGAGGGCGAGAGCACGCATCAGGAAGCTGAGCGCCCCGACATAGGCAAAGTAGAATCCGATATTGGCGGGCGTCACGCCAAACCGAGCCCCGAGAAACAACGCAAACACCGACGTCATCGCGGAAAAACCGAGCATGGCGGCGCCGTAGACCCAGACTAGGCGCGAGACCAAAGCCCGCGGCTTGGTGAGGATCGACAGCATGGCGCCCGCGACGGCTGGGCGGGGCCGCGCCACCCCGCCGGGCGGCGTGAACGACCGGGATTCCGGCAGCCACCGCCAGGTGAAGACTAAATTGAGAAAGCAAAGCCCGGCGGCCACCAGACCCGGAACCGCCGGCCCCATTTTGAACGCAAACGATCCGATGATCGGCC
>JAYVJS010000007.1:0-6679 GCA_043769075.1 Gemmatimonadota bacterium
GCCGGAGGTCTGGAAGATCCAGCCCTCGCCGCCGCCGCCCCCGCCACCGCCGCCCCCCGGGCTCGGCTCGAAGGATGGGTCGGCAAACCCGGCGAGGCCCCGCCGCCCGGGCGTCCCGTTGCCACCGGTGCCGCCCTGGTGTGGGAAGGGCCCGCCGCCGCCTGGATCCCCACCGGTTCCGCCGGCCCCCGCCCTCGTCAGAGTCACCGCCGTGCGCCCGGGCAAGCCGACGCCTCCCCGTCCGCCGGAGCCGGTGGCGCCAGTCCCGCCGTTCCCGCCGGAGCCGTGGCCCGCGGGCGCCGCGCCCCCGCCACCCGGGCCAGGGGCGCCGCCGACGGAACCCGGGTTCCCCCTCCCGCCGTTTCCGGCGAGGACGACCAGTCCGCCACCCGCGTCGTGCGTCGAGGCCACCCGCGCGACTTCGAAGCAATCGATTTGGATTGGAGGCACCGCGTTGGCGATCTGGAGCCGACCGGTGCCGTCGACCAGCACCCGCGAAAAGATGCCGGACGCCACCACGGTCCTGGTGCCACTCGAAAGGTCCAACTCATCATGACCGAGGATCCACAACGTCGTATCGGCGACCCCGGCCGGGGTTCCGACCCTCACGGTAATCGGACGGACGGACCCTTCGCCCAGATCGGTCATGACGCCGACCTTGAGGGCAAGGCCGAGTTGGCGGCCGTCGGCGGTGACGGCCATGGTGCGGGCCTCGATTCGGGTCTCGATGGCGCCGGTGGCGGTCAGGAACTGAACGTGGGTCATGCCGGGCACGAAGTTGGCCCCCGTCAGGAGGATCGCCGCGGTGACGCCTTCGTCGAGGGTGTCGGGCTCCCGTTTGTTGATGATCGGTCCGGTGACGACCTGGGGAGCCGGTCTGGCCACGTCCCAGTCGACGTCGACCAGGACTTGGATCCGGTCCGGCACCCGATCGAACCGGGTCCACACCCACCGGCCGTCGAGGATCGCATCCCAGTCGAGGTCGCGCCAATCGCGGTTCCGGCCGTCCTTGATGCGGAACCGGATTTTGGTGTTGGGGTCGAGCGGAATGGAAAGCGGCAGCCGGAGCATGGCGGGCTTCTCGAGTTGGCGCTGACTCGCCGACAACCGAGCCTCCGCAACCACCAGGGGACCCCGCCCGGCGCGCCGGCGGCCGACCAAGGTCGCGGGCTCGATGCCGAACTGGCCGAGCTTGCCCAGGGCCCCCGACGGAATCTCGAGGCTCGCGCCGCCGTCCAGACTTCGCACCGTGCCGCCGAGTCGACCGACCGTGGCCCGCTTGGCCGGCCGATCGAGGGCTCCCGTCACGGTCCCCAGCGCGGTGGCCCGCACACCATCGACCGTGGCCACGACGGTGAACTCGCGGGCCCGATCGTTCGCGGCCACCGACACCAGGCCGCGACGTTCGACCCGGATGCCTTCGGCTTTCCCGTTGATCGACCAGGCCACCCGGCCGCGGCCGCCTCCCCGCACGACCGCCAGGAGTCGACACGAGCCGCCCTCCGCCACCGAGAACGTCTCCGGCACCAGTCGAATCGTGACGGGAGGTTGCCAGGGCGCCGCACTGGTGCCCACGCCGTCGACCGTCGCGACGGTGACCGGCACGGCGGCATCCAGGTCGTCCGGTGGAGCGACGAGCAGCATGCGGGCCGAGACCGCATGCACCGCCACCCGGGTCTGGCCGAACGTCACCGTCAGGCCGTCGGCGCTGAACCCTCGACCCCGCACCTCGACGAGATGTCCCTTCGGGGCCGGCACGACGGCCACCACCTCGGGCGCCGGTTGGCCCCCTCGTCGGACGAGGTTGATTGTGGACTCGGTCGACGGGCCCATCGTGCCATCGGGGCCCACCAGGACGGCGGCGATCCGGTAGCGCCCCACGGCATCGGCGCCCGTCAACGAGGTCACCGTCAGCGTCGACTGGCCGGCCGGCGCCGGCAGGTCGAACGTGTCGCACCGCCCGTCCGGTCCATGCAACGTGACGAACAGCGACGCCGGTTCATTGCCCTTCCGCCGCACCCGGCAGCGAATGTGCACTCGGCCCTCGCCGTTCGGTTGCCGGAGGGTGGGAGTCAGCGGGTCGAGGTGGAGCTTTCCGGGATCGGCGGGACAGCCACCGCTCGGGATCTCGAGTTCGAGTCGGGCGCCCTGGCCGGCCTGGCCCCGGCCGTCGATGGGGGTGAGGACCAGCGCCGTGGGCCCGGAGGGGATCCGGCCCGCTTCGATGGTGATCCGTCCTTCACCAAGGGGTTCCCGGATCCCGAGCTGGGCCGCGGGAGCGAGGCGAGTCACGACGCCGGCCCGGTGGGCGATGCTGACCCTGACCGAGACGATGCTGGCATCGCCGAACGCCTCGGCGCGGAAGCCGATGGCCAGGGGAGCGCGGCAGAGCGGGGAGGTGAGCCGGAGGTCGGTGATTCGGCTGGAAACGGAATCGGGTCGGCGCGACGCCATAGGGCAATCCGTGGTGTGAGTTGCCGCCAGGATAGGGCGCGTCCCTCATTTCTCCATCATCTGGCCTCTTGGGGTATCATCTGGCCTCCAGTGGCCGAAAATCCCGCCGCACTACCTGTCAAGAACCGAAACACTGACTGATCTTGATTGGTCTCCGGCGAAAAACCGCATTGGGAGTTTCGCCGCCGCCGAGGAACACCGCCGGCGTTCGAGCGGTCGGCCCGATCGCGCGCGCCAGGGCTTGATCGGCGGTGACCTGGGGAACTCGGAGTTCCTCGGCGAGGGCGACGTACTCACAATCGTAGGCGGAACACCGGATGCACCGGTCAGAATCCGGAAGGACGCCGACAATCTCGCCGGTTGGTGGGAACTTCGAGGATCTTTTCTGAGCCAAATTGGGGCGGTCTATCGCGATGGCGCGGTGGGAGTGCTGATCGGGTAGGGCGGGGCTTCTCTGAGGGGGGGGAACGGGCTACGTTTGGCCTCCCACCGCAGGGTGGGAAACCGGTTGTACGGGACGTAGCGCAGCCCGGTAGCGCACCTGAATGGGGTTCAGGGGGTCGCGGGTTCAAATCCCGCCGTCCCGATTTAAGAGAGGCTGGCGCGAGTTGCGTCGGCCTCTCTCTTTATTGAACTGTGTGGACCGGGCCTAGGTCCGGACTATGCCGACGCTTCAGCCTCGCTCCACGCTGGGCGGAGGCCCTTGAGCAGGACGTCGGGGTCAATGTCGGCGCCGTTCCGCCACACCACCGTTCCGAGTTCTCGGTGGCCAGCTCTCGAAACTTGCTGGGGTCGCTCCGAATCTCGTCGAAGACCGGCCCGTGGAGGTATGGCAAGAACTCGATCTTGCGCCGCTCACCGTTCGTGAACGTGAGCTGCACCCTGGTTCCGATCGTTGGCAGAGCCAGCTCGATTCGAACAGGTCGCCGTCCCTCATGAAAGTGGATCGATCGGCGCCGGCGGTACGCCGACCCGAGCTCGATCCCAGTTTGCCCGGAGTTCCTCGCGATGGGCAGCAGCCCATTCGATGGCCACGGTCAGACTCCGCGTTTCGCTCGCTTTTGGTTTCCAGTGTGCCAGCAGTGTGCCAGCTGCTGAACTCGGCGACGGCGTCGGCCTTTCCCTCTGCGCCTGGTCAAGTCAAAACGTGGGAACTTCCTTGTCCGCATCCTGCAACGGAAGCTCGCGGCCGTCGAACTCAAGTTCGGGAAGCCTGACTTTGAGAGGCCGCATTACGCGCTTCTCGCTCTGATCCCGACGCCGCGACGGCGCGGCTCGACTGGCTAACCGCCCTTGTTTCACTTACTCTCTTATTGACGGTGGTTTTCCAACATGGCGGCCTCGGGATTCTTGCCCGTCGAGTTGAATCACGGTCGCGAATTCTTCCGGGGGCAGAATAGTGGCTCAGCAACGATGAAGAACCTAAAGTCGCTCATCGGGTGGGAGCTTCTGCTCCTGTTTGCCTCCGTCTTGGTTTTTCGCAGCCTCTGGCTGCTCTTGGACCAGATGAAGTGGGCCCGGGAGACCACCGGACTTTGGGCCCTCCTTCTTCCCGGGGTCGGGCTGTGCCTGCTCGCCCTGCGGGCGATCCACACCGCCAAGTAGTGCGGCTGATGCCATCAACCTCGCGGCCGCCCCTGCCGACCGTGGAAAAGGTCGACCTCAACCGCTACATGGGCCCCTGGTATGTCATCGCCTGTATCCCGACCTTCATCGAGACCAAGGCCTACAACGCGATTGAAGATTACCGGCTCGAACCCGATGGCACCATCACCACGACCTTCACCTTCAAGAAGGGCGGCTTCGACGGGCCGCCCAAGCGCTACAATCCGCGCGGCTTCGTGGTCGACCGGGTCAATAATTCCACTTGGGGGATGCAGTTCATCTGGCCCTTCAAGTCCGAATTCCTGATCACCTATTTGAGCCCCGATTACAGCCAGACCGTCATCGGCCGCAATAAGCGGGATTACGTCTGGATCATGGCCCGTACGCCGCAGATTCCCGAGGCCGACTACCAGCGGTTGCTCCGGGAACTGACGGCGCAAGGGTATGACCTGACCAAGCTGCGCCAAGTGCCCCAGCGCTGGCCCGAACGGTCATAAGCCGAAGCACTCCGACGGGTCGCTGCGGTTCGCAGCCCGAAATCGTCTCATGGCCGAGGTGAGTGCCCCCGGAGTCCATCAGGCGCACCATCACGTCGACGGAGATCTGATTCACTTCCCCGAACACGTAGTAGTCATCGCCAACGGTGACGGTGTAGCGGGCCGTATCGCCCGCGGCCAGGGTACCCGACACCGGGCGGCCCTCCTGGCGCTCCCCGACGCACGGCTCTAGAGTTATCCGACCGGCCTTTGCGGCCGCCCGCGTACCGAGATCGGCTTTGACTCACCCGATGAGGGCACTCTGGTGCAACTCGCCTCCGAAACTTTCGCCCCGCCCCGCACCCATGTGGTGGCGCCGCCGGGCCGATGACTGGAGTCGCGATCCTCGCCCTGGTGGCCTGTGTGGTGTGGCTGGTTCGCCGGGGGCGCCTCGGGCCGCCCCGGTACACCGGGGCGCTGCCCAGCGAGATTCGCCAGCCGATCAACCAGGAGGAACTGACCCGAGCGGAGGATGACCTCGCCGAGGATTCGCGGCCCCGCTCACTCGGCGACCAGGCCGAGGCTGGGGACGACGAAGATTGGGGACCGGGAACCGGCCGCTAAACAGCCGCCAAAGGGATGCGGACCTTTTCGCCCTACGGTCGAGCCGCCGCGTCAATAACAGACCAATCAATCGTCACCCCGTGGCCCCCCGAATACCGCCGAGGCGCGATCCCAACGCCCCGAGCGAACGCCGCCAGCTCCCGACTACCCACCGCGGCCGGCGGCTGGTTCGGGGCCGGGGTGAGGACATCGCTCGTGAATAGGATCCCGGCGCTCGGTACCCACGCGGCCAAGATGCCCTCGGCATGGATCGACGGGACCGGGTAGAGCACCACGCGGCCGGGACCGGTGCCGAGGCTAAGCGAGTCGCGAACCGGCGTTACTCCGGGCCCCGGACTACCCCGGGAGAGCCGGTCGGGGGCCACCGTCTTCCTGGCCGCGGCCACGGTCCGCACGAACTCGGCATTCCGATAGTGCGCCAGGACCCGAATCCCTCGCGCTTGATAGGCCCGGAGTCCGCCGCTGTGATCGTGGTGGTGGTGAGTGAGCACGACCGCCGTCACCGGTTGGTTCGGAAACCGGCGCCGGAGGGTATCGAGCACCGCGGCGGAACGGGCCGCGCTCTGCGGCGCCTCGACCACCAGCAGGCCGCGCCCTTGTTCGACCACCAGTGAGTGGTGACTGCCCCCCTCGGCCCGCCACACCCCGGCTCCGAGCTCTACCAGGTTCACCACGATGGCCGGCGGGACCGCCGGCATTCGGGGCGCTCGGCTCGCCATCGAGTCGGGGATGATGAACTGGGCCGGGTCGAGGGTCTGGTTCACGGCGGCCGTGGGGAAGACGGTATGAGACAGAAGCCGTCCGTTCACCTCGGTGTCCGCCTGGCGCGGAAGCAGCAGGCCACCGGCGTCCTGCCAGCGCGTGTACCAGTTGATGGTCCGCCGGTCGCCCAGGACGTCGTCATCGATCAGCGTCTCGGTGGCCACCGGGAGACCGGTGTGCCGGTCGAACCACATGGTGACCGTGTCAGAGCCGAGTAGAACCCGAATCCCGTCCACAATCTCGCCCCGAAGGGACCGCGGCCGGACGAGCGACACGGCGTTGCCTTGGTCCAACGCCGAGAGGAGGATCCGCTCCGGCGACCACGTCATCGCCCGCTCGAGCCCGGCCACGACGTTTGGCGGGTCCATCGCGAAGACCCCGTTGTTCTCGAGTAGGCTCATCGTCGCGAGGCCAACCCGTCGCTGACGATTCACGACCCCGGTGACGAGCCGGACCTCCTGGGTGGTCAGGATCCGGACCCCGGAAAAGTCCGTTACCGTCCGACCGATTCCGATGGTGGCCCGGGCCGGCGAAAGGGCCGTCTCTTCCTGTCCCAATCCATAGGTCACACTATGGAACTCGACCACCTTGTTCCGGAGGCTTCGAACGGCCGGTTCTCCCCCGATCGCGCTGACCGAGCGGCTGACCAGTTCGCGGGCGGACGTTTGGCTCGAGAGGGGGCGGGCGCCCGGGGCGAGGACCATCGGGATGAGCAACATCCGCCACAAGAGGGATCGCATCGATTGTCTCCAATAGGG
>JAYVJS010000008.1:0-14880 GCA_043769075.1 Gemmatimonadota bacterium
GCATCGGCACCGAAACCTTCGAGCAACTCGGCCACACGGCCGCCAACCCAACCACGGGACGGTAGGAGAACTACGGAGTGTTTCGCCGAACGACCGCCACGTCGGAAAACTGGGCCGACGAACCGTCCAGCAGCGGCGAGCGCATGCCCTTGAGGTAGGTATCGAAGAAGCCCAGGGTGTAGGCGGTCATGATGGATTGCCGGCGGTCGGGGTCAAGCTTGCCGGTCAGCCCAATCCACCGGAACAAATGGGGTGCCGCAATGGTAAGATCCGTGAGGCCCATATGGGTCGTCTCGGGTACCGTGATCAAGTAGGCCGGCCCCCGAGTCAGTTCCAATACCGGGCCGTGAACCGCCCGGGCTTGGCTACTGGCCATGATCATGAACGGGACAACCAACGAGTCGTTGACCAGCCCGCCGTACTGCCCGCCGTCGATGTTCAGCACGGCCTTGCACCGGGTGTCTTGGCGGCAAAACTCCCCCGCCGTGGCGCCACCATACGACATCCCGAACACCCCGAGCCGGGCGAGGTCGAGCCGTCCGTGAAAGGGCGAGGATGCGCCGCCGTGGTCTAGGATTGCCAGCAAGTCGACCAAGGCTCGGGTATCCGCGGCCCACTCGACGATGCTTTCCGATCGCAGCGGCTCCGGCCCCTCACCGAGGAACTGGCGAAGAGCCGCCACCCGAGCGATCGGCGTGGTTGCGCTGTCGAGTCGCGCCATGGCGGCCAGCGATTTCTTCTCCGCACCCGGCTCTGCATTCAGTCGGGCCATCAGGTTCGTAATCCCGGTATCCATGGCCATGCCGGTGCCGTCTGGAAACGGAGCCCAGGCCGCCTCGCCGGGGTGGGCGATGCTCGCCACGACGTATCCCTGGCTAGCGAGTTCTTCCATTTGGACGGTGTTCTGCCCGAAGCCACCGCCATACCCATGAGAGAACACCAGAATCGGGAACCGGTCGCCGGCGGCCGGAGGAGCGTCGAGGATGGCGTGGGTCCGAATCAGGCCCACTTGAGCGAACAGTGCCACCGGCAGCGCCGCCCCGCCCATTTCGCGGGGATCGCCGTACCGAGCCCGAGTCCCGGTTACACCCGGAGCCGCCGGATACCAGATCTTGACAGGAAAGCGCCGAACGCCGCCCGGCGCAAACCGTTCTTGTCGACTTGAATCGACGACGACGAGCCACCGCTGTCCAATCCCAAATGGGCCGCCCGGCAGTGGGAGCTTCATCACCGGCCAAAGCACCGGGAGCGGGATCGCGACCGTAAAGAGGACCAGAGCCACGAAGCCCCGAGCGGCCTGCCGCCACCGCGCCCGAGTGGGAGCCCGAGAGGGGCCACGAACCAACGTCATCACCGCGGCAACGACCACGATGAGGTAGACCGGCCACATGGCCAACCGTTGGCCTTCCACCGCCCAATGCACGACCGTGATGGCCACGAGAAGCCAGGGAAGACCCCGCCGCGCCCGCCATCCTGCCCCGAAGCCCAAAAGAATGAGCGCCGCCCCCACCACCACGATCGTCTCAATCGGCCGCATGTCAGCCTCCCCCTGGTATTGGGCGGCCGAGGACGCCGTAGAGGATCCCGATCGGGAGCCCGATGTTGACGATGAAGTGCGAGATGATCCCGGGCCAAGTACTCCGAGTCCGTTGGGCCACGAATGCGAGCGGAACCGTAATCGGCAGGTATCCGATCACACTGCCAAGATTCGTGTGGTAGAAGAAGTGGAAGAGATTCCACAGCAGCCCATTCACCAGCCAGGCCCACTTCCGGAAGGCCAGCTCTTGGCGCGGCAGGATCACCCCGCGCCACCACAACTCCTCACCGCCAATGTTGAACAGCAGCGACCCAAGAGTGATGAAGAGCCACACGTCCCACCGGCCCCGGAGGTCGAACCCAAAGTCTCCGCGCTGAAGCCCGGCCATGAACCCAGTAAACTCACTAGGGGGTGTGTAAAAGGTGACACCATCAAACCATTTCGCCACCGGGCCGACCAGAGCCTGGAGCGCGAACGTCGCCGCGAGGAGACCCAGAGTCCAGAGCCAGTCGGCCCGACTCATCGGACCCAGACGCATTCGATCCCGAATGGCGGGCCAACTCCAGGGCCGGCCCTCGAGTCGATAGGCCACAAACGCCGCCCCCAACATCACGGCCAGCGGGAGCACGAAGGTGACGACGAAGGTCGGAAACGGGGCAACGCCAGCTCTGACCATGGCCGGGAGGAGCCAGAGTGTCACACCCGCAAAGCCGAGGGCCGGAACCCCGAAGTAGACCAGCGACCGAACCACGCCGATCGGCTTCAGCGGCAGATCGGCGCCGGCTGGCCTCAATTCGCGCCCTGCTCCAGTTGCTCGAGATCGGCCGAGGAACGCTCCCACTCGCCCATCGCCCCTTCGAGCTCGCGTTTCGCCACCTCGAGGGACCGTCCCAGCTCCTTCGACTTCCGGGCGCCGTCAGCGGTCCCGTAGAGCCCTGGATCGTCAAGCGCCGCGGTCAGCTTGGCGACTTTCGCCTCCGCGGCCTGGACTCGCTGCTCGGCGGCGTCCATCGCCCGCTTGGCCGCGGTCGCGGGCTTCGGGCCTTTGGCCTTTTCCGGATTCCTGGCTCGAGCCAGCTTGTCGCGCTCTCGGGTGGCCGCCTTGGCCGCCGTGTTCGACGCGGCCTCGGCCCGGCGCTTGTCCTTTTCCTTTTCTTCCCACTCCGCGAAGCCCCCGGGGAAGTCCTCGATCCGCCCGTCAGTAAGAACCCAGGTCCTGGTCGTTAGGCCCCGGAGCAGCGCTCGATCGTGGCTCACCAGGAGGACGGTCGCGTCGAAGGCGTCGATCGCGTCCTCCAGGCCTTCGATCGTTTCGACGTCGAGATGATTGGTCGGCTCGTCGAAGACCAACAAATTGGCTTGGGTCAGCATCAGGCGGCCCATGGCGACCCGGGCCAGTTCCCCGCCGGAGAGGCTCTCTGGTTTCCGTTTGACCGAGTCGCCCGAAAAACCGACCCGTCCCAGGTGATCTTGAACCTGCCCCCGGTTCCAGGTCGGCCGGAGGTCGTGGATCAAGTCGAAAAGGCTCTTGTCCCGCGGCACGTCGGCGAGGTCTTGCCGGTAGTAGCCGACGACGATGGAGTCGCCGACCTTCGCGGTGCCGCGGGTCGCCTCACGCTGGCCGAGGAGGACGGACAACAGGGTCGACTTGCCGGTGCCGTTCGGCCCGACCAGCCCGATCACGTCGCCGCGGCGAACCGAGGTCGTGAAATCGTCCAGCAACGTCCGGTCGCCGATGTCGACGCCGAGCCGGTCGGTACTCAGCACCTGGTCGCCGCCGCGCGCCTTGGCCTCGAACCTGACCGCCATGACCGAGGCATCGTCCGGCGGCGCACTGAGCCGTGGGAGACGCGACAACCGGCGCTCACGGCCTTTGGCCTGGAGGGAGAGTTGGCCGGCCTTGTTCCGCCGGATGTAGTCCTCTTCCTTGGCGATCGTCTTGGCCTGCTTGTCATAGGCCCGCTGGGTAGAGAGCCGGACATGGTCTCGCTGCTCGCCGAACGCGCTGTAGTTGCCGGTGTAGGCCGTAGCCGTCCGGTTTTCGAGGTGGAGGATGTGATCGGCCACCGCGTTGAGAAACGCCCGGTCGTGGCTGATGATGAGCGTGGTGACACCCGACGATTTCAAGTGCCCTTCCAGCCACTCGATCCCGTGGATGTCCAAGTGGTTGGTCGGTTCGTCGAGCAACAGGAGGTCGGCCTTGGCGGCCAGCTGGGCCGCCAGAGCAATCCGGCCTCGCTCACCCCCCGACAGGGTGGTCACCAGTTGCTCGCGCGCCGCCACGGGGTCAAACCCTAGGCCATCGAGAATGGCATCGACCCGGGCGGTGACCTCATAGCCGCCCTCGTGTTCGAACCGCTCCAGGTCATGGCCGTATTGATCGAGCAATTCCTGGGACAGGTTGTCGCCGGCCTCGCTCATCGCGATGGCATCCTCGGCCAGCTTCACCTCGAGCCGGCGAAGCTCTTTATAGGCCCCGGCAGCCGCTTCCCATACGGTGTCGGCGTCCTGGAAGGTCCGGTGTTGGTCGAGCACCGCCACCTTGATGCCCTGAGACTTGGTCACGACACCTTCGGCGGGCGTCAGCTCCCCGACAATGACCTCGAACAGCGAGGTCTTCCCAATCCCGTTGCGTCCGATGATGCCCCATCGTTCGCCGTCCTGCATTTGGAACGAAACGTCTTTCAAAATCGTGGTGTCGGCGAACCGCACCGCGATACCCGCAAGACCCAACATGGTTACGCTTTCGCCATCCGCCCGCGGGCCGCGATCGGCCATACGGTTTCGACCCGGTCGCCCCGGACCCCGTGGATGAAATCATTGAGATGAGTGACAATGCAGACGTGATTCGGAATGATCCGGACTTGATCGCCGATCTTCGGTTTCCAAGTACTCTGGCTCAAGTCGAGAATCCCGTGCTCTTCGGACATGCCTTTGACGGTGACTTCGGGGTGATCCAACAACTCGCCGAACCCGACCCCGGCACCGACCCGGAGTGGTTCTCGCCCTAACGCTTTGGCGCCGGCATCGCAGACCGCCTGGCCCGGCACCGCGGTGCTCACGATGGTGGCCAGGATCGTGAAGGCGCAGTCTTCCCGGGCCGCCGCGCCGGTCGAGACGATTTCCCGGTCGTTGTAGATGTACGTCCCTGGGCGGATTTCGGTGAGGCCGTACACCTCGTGGGACTGGAACGCCGTCGGAGTCGACCCTCCGCTCACGATGCCCGGCTTGACACCGGCGGCCGCAAAGGCCGCCAACCAGATCTTCGAATCCGAGTTCAGTTGCGCCAGCGGCTCCTGCTGCTCCGCTCGGGTCTGCCGGATATGCCCGGGATAGAAATTGACCCCCGCGAATTCAAGTGGCGGGAGCGTCTTCACCAGCTTCGCGAGCCGAACGCCCTCTTCCACCGTGCTGACCCCGACTCGGTGCATCCCAAGGTCGCACTCGATTAACACCCGAACCGGCCGGTTGGCCGCACGGGCCGCCGCCGCCAACCCCTCGATCGCTTCGGCGGAGTCCAGGGCCACCATCAGCCGAACATGCGACGGCAGGGCCATGAGCCGAGCTAGCCGAGCCGCACCGACCGGTGGATAGGCCACCAAGACGTCGTCGGTCAAGTCGGCCATGACTTCGGCCTCATGCGTCGTAGCGCAGGTCAACCCGACCGCCCCGCGCCGAATTTGTTCCGACGAAAGCCGGGGCGACTTGTGGGTCTTGACGTGGGGCCGAAGGCCCAAACCATGCTCTTTCGCATACGACGCCATCCGATCGAGGTTCCGATCGAGGACGTCGAGATCGACGAGAGGCACGGGGGTTTCGAGTTCGCTAAGGCGCATAAAGGACCGGGTTTGGACGGGCGGTAATCTAGCCGGAGCGGGGGTCCATTGCCCCAATCGCCACGCGCCGGTACAATCGGGCTACCCTTACTTGGACATCTGATGATCAGGGCACTGGCAACGTTGAGCCTAGCGGTCGCACTCCCGCTGATCGCCCAAGACCGGACGGCCACCCCGCCGCCGGCACCGATGCCCGCCGGGGCGGTCAAGTTCCCCACCGACACGGTGACCCGTCGGGAAGGCGTGGCCACGATCAAGGGGCAGAAGATTCCCTATCGGGTCACCGTCGGCACTCAACCGGTCTGGGACGAGAAGGGCGCCCCGGTCGCCTCGGTCTTCTACACCTATTACGAGCGGACCGACATCGCCGACAAGTCGACTCGGCCCTTCGTCATGTCGTTCAACGGTGGACCCGGTTCAGCCTCGGTTTGGATGCATGTGGCCTACACCGGCCCCAAGCTGCTCCGGATCGATGATGAGGGATTCCCGGTCCAGCCGTATGGGGTTCAGGACAATCCCCATTCGATCCTCGACGTCGCCGATATCGTCTACGTCGATCCGGTCAACACCGGGTTCTCCCGGATCATCGGCGACCAAAAACGAGAACAGTTCTTCGGCGTCAACGAAGACATTGCCTATCTGGCCCGATGGCTCGATGCGTTCGTCGGTCGGCAAGGCCGGTGGACCAGCCCCAAATACTTGATCGGCGAGAGCTACGGTACCAATCGGGTGTCCGGCCTGGCGCAGCGGCTCCAAGGGTCGCATTGGATGTACTTGAACGGGGTCGTCCTGGTGTCGCCGACCGACCTCGGTGTCAAACGCGACGGTCCCGTCGGCTCGGCCCTGACCCTGCCCTACTACGCCGCGACGGCCTGGTACCACAAGGCGCTGGCGCCCGACCTCCAAAGCAAGGACCTCGACCAGTTGCTTCCCGAGGTCGAGAAGTTCACCGTCACCGAATTGGTCCCGGCCTTGGTCCAAGCCGGCTCGCTCGATCCGGCCCGGCGGACGGCACTCATCAAACAGGTCGCCCACTACAGTGGTCTCAAGGAGGAAGTGGTTCGCCAGCACTCGATGGCGGTTCCGACGTCCTTCTTCTGGAAAGAACTGCTCCGTGACCGCGGCCTAACGATCGGGCGGCTTGACTCCCGGTACCGGGGCCTTGACCGCGAGGATAGCGGGGACTCGCCGGACTTCGATCCGGCTCTGACATCCTGGAACCACGCCTTCGCACCCGCGATCAACGCCTACCTCCGGGATCAGCTGGGCTGGAAGACCGACCTTCAGTATTGGCTCTTCGGGCCAGTGAACCCGTGGAATCGGACTGGGGACCGGACCGGCGCCGACCTCCAGCAGGCGATGGGAGCCAACCCCTACCTCCACGTCATGGTCCAGTCCGTGTACTTCGACGGTGGCACTCCCTACTTCGACGCCAAGTACACGATCTGGAACATGGATCCTTCCGGCCGGTTCCAAGACCGCATGACGTTCAAGGGCTACCGATCCGGCCATATGATGTACCTCCGCCAACAAGACCTGGCGACCGCCAACGAGGACATCCGCCAGTTCATTGCCCGGACGACGCCGAAGGCCGGCCAGCCGGCCAAGCGGTGAGCCCGATGCTCGCGGCCCTGGCCGTCATGGTCCAGGTGGCCGGCCCCACTCGGATCTCGATGACCTACGACGTCCGGATCCCGATGCGCGACGGGGTGACGCTATCAGCGGACGTGTACCGTCCGAGTACGCCCAGCCCGGTGCCGATCATCCTGGTCCGGACGCCCTACGACAACGGAGTGGCGAGCCATGTGGCGGCAGGAAAGCTCTGGGCCGGGCGGGGCTACGCCTATGTAGTCCAAGACGTCCGCGGCCGAGGTGAGTCGGACGGGAGCTTCTACCCCCTGGTCACTGAGGGCAACGACGGATTCGATACCATCGAGTGGCTGGCCCGCCAGCCTTGGTCCAACGGCCGGGTCGGCATGATGGGGGGCTCGTACCTCGGCTGGGTCCAGATGTACGCCGCGGTGCAGAAGCCCCCCGCCTTGAAAGTGCTGATTCCGAGTGTCACCCCGCCCGACCCCGACCGCAACTTTCCGAATCAGTTCGGCGCCTATGGGCCGGCCACCCTGTCCTGGTTGGCCGCCATTTCCGGCAAGACCATGCAGGACATCTCCCAACACGACCTCCGGGGCGCCTACAGTCACCTGCCACCGTACGATGCCGACCGGCTGTTAGGCAGAACCCTGCAGGCCTGGCGGGACTGGCTCGATCACCCCCTCCGCGACAGTTACTGGGAGGCTCAGAGCTTCCAGGGAGCCCTCAAGGACGTCGCGATCCCGATGTTCCACATCAGCGGCTGGTACGACGACGTCTTGGTCGGCACCACCGAGAACTACGCGATCACCAAAGACAAGCCCAATCAGTTGCTGATGATCGGCCCGTGGGGCCACCGGATCAACCAGGGTCGGAAGCTCGGCGCGATCGATTTCGGGCCGAACGCCGTCATCAATCTCGACAGCCTCAACCTCCGGTGGTTCGATCGGTGGCTCAAGGAAATCCCCAACGGCGCCGAGCGGGATGCCAAGGTCCGGGTCTTCGTGATGGGCGAGAATCGGTGGCGGGCGGAAAACGAGTGGCCTTTGGCCCGGACCAAGTACATCCGGTACTATCTCTCGAGCCGGGGCCACGCGAATTCGAGCCGAGGAGACGGCCGGCTCGATACCAGTCCCCCGGGCGAATCACCGGCCGATCGGTATCGGGCCGACCCAATGAACCCCTACCCGTTCGTCACCGACGACGCCTTTTCCCAAATCGGGGGCCCGGACGACTATCGCGAAGTCGAGAAGCGCCTGGACGCCCTGATTTACACCACCGCCCCGCTCGTCGCCCCGATGGAAGTCTGCGGTCCCCTCACGGTCAACCTCTTTGCGGCCTCATCGGCCAAGGATACCGATTGGGCCACCAAAGTCCTGGCGGTCCGGCCCGACGGGTTCGTGCTCCGGCTCAATGACGGCATCGTGCGGGCGCGGTTCCGAAAGGGCCGGGATCGCGAGGTGCTCCTCGACGCCGGCACCGTCGAGCGCTACGAGATCGACAACTGGTCGACCTGCATCCGGCTCGGCCGCGGATGGCGGTTGCGACTCGAGGTGGCGTCACACGCCTTCCCGAAGTTCGACCGGAACATGCAGACCGGTGGTCCAATCGGCAAAGAAGCATCCGGCGTGATCGCCGATCAGACCGTATACCATGACCGCCAACGGCCGTCCTATGTGGTCGTGCCGGTGGTCGGAACCAGCCACTAACCACTGAGGCACCCCGATGCGCACCCACTTGATCCTGTTTCTTGGCTCGCTTGGCCTTCTGGCCGGCCCACTGGCCGCCCAAAAGGGCGACATGCTCCTCCACCGCGAGCTCGACCGGATCGCGCCGCTTTCAGGCGGAGTCCTCGGCGTCGCCGCCATCCACCTCGAATCGGGCCGCACCTTCTATCACAACGCCGACGCCCCCTATCCGCTGGCCAGCACGTACAAGGTGCCGATTGCCATTCAGGCACTGGCACTCGTTGAACAGGGCAAGCTCGACCTCGATCGCCTGGTGGCCTGGGACACGACCGATCTCCATATCGGGAGCGAGGCGTTCCTCCTCTTCCGCAAGCCGGGCTTCGCGATGTCGGTTCGGAACATGCTTGAGACGATGCTGATTCTGTCGGAGAACAACGCGACCGATTGGATGCTCAAGCTCGCCGGCGGGGGCGATGCGGTTACCCGCCGATTACGGGACATCGGCATCCCCGACGTTCGGGTCGATCGGCCAACCGCGGAGGTCATAGCCCATCCCTACGGCATAACCGATATCTGGATGGCCGACGGCAGGTTCTCGAAGACGAAGTGGGAGACCCAGTTCAAACAGCTCAGTCAGGCCCGGAAGGACTCGGCCGCCTACTACTACGCCAAAGACCCCCGAGACCACGGGAGTCCGAGGGGCATGCTGGCCCTGCTTACCAAAGTCTGGAAGGGTGAGATTCTCTCCAAGGCCAACTCGGCGCTGCTGCTCGACATCATGTACCGCTGCGAAACCGGCGCCAACCGCATCAAAGGCATGCTTCCGCCCGGAACCCGAGTCGCTCACAAGACCGGCACCTACCCGGGAACGGTCAACGACATCGGGATCATCGACTTACCCGACGGCACCCACGTTGCCATCGCCGCGTACGTCAAGCAATCGACCAAAATCCAAGGCCCCGACCTCGAAGCAACGGTCGCCCAAGCCTCGCGGGCCGTCTACGACTACTTCCTCTTTGCCGGTCAGTGAGCCCCGAACTGCTGGGCCTCCGTTGACCCCGCGAGCGCCGTCGTCGATGAGCGGCCACCGCTGACGACCTGGGCCACGTCGTCGAAGTAGCCGGTCCCGACTTCGCGCTGGTGCTTGGTGGCCGTGTACCCGTTGGTCTCGGCACCGAACTCGGCCCGCTGGAGTTCGGCGTAGGCCGACATTCCCCGGGTCGAATAGCCCCGGGCCAGTTCGAACATGGAATAGTTGAGGGCGTGGAACCCCGCCAGGGTGACGAACTGGAACTTGTAGCCCATCGCACCGAGTTCGCGCTGGAACTTGGCGATCGTGGCGGCGTCAAGCTTCTTCTCCCAATTGAACGACGGCGAGCAGTTGTACGCCAGCATCTTCCCGGGGAAATGGGCATGAATGGCGTCGGCGAACTGCTTGGCCTCGGCCAGGTCTGGGGTGGAGGTCTCGCACCAGATCAAATCCGCGATCGGAGCGTACGCTAAGCCACGGGCAATCGCTTGAGGCAAGCCGGGCCTGACCCGGAAGAAGCCTTCCGGGGTTCGCTCACCCGTAAGAAATGGTTGATCCCGCTCATCGACGTCGCTGGTAATCAACGCGGCGCCGTTGGCATCGGTCCGCGCCACCAACACCGTCGGGACGCCTTCGACATCGGCAGCAAGCCGCGCCGCGATCAAGTTCCGAAGGGCCGCCTGCGTCGGGATCAGTACCTTCCCGCCGAGATGCCCGCACTTCTTCTCGCTGGCCAATTGGTCCTCGAAGTGGACCCCCGCCGCGCCGGCTTCGATCATCGACTTCATCAACTCAAAGCAATTGAGGGGGCCCCCGAAGCCGGCTTCCGCGTCGGCCACGATCGGCGCGAACCAATGGACCCCGGATGACTTGCCTTCGGCGTGCTCGATTTGATCAGCCCGTTGAAGGGTTTGATTGATTCGTTTCACCACCATCGGCACGCTGTTCGCCGGATAGAGGCTCTGATCCGGATACATCTGCCCGGCCATGTTAGCGTCGGCGGCCACCTGCCAACCGGAGAGATAGATCGCCTTGAGACCAGCCCTGACCTGTTGCATGGCTTGGTTGCCGGTCAATGCCCCGAGCGCATGAACGTAGGGTTCCGAGTTCATCAGAGACCAGAGCCGATCAGCGCCAAGGCGGGCCAAGGTGTGCTCGACCTGGACGGTGCCCTTGAGCCGAACAACGTCGGCCGGGCCGTACGGCCGCTCGATCCCCTGCCACCTCGGATTGGATGCCCATTCGCGTTGTAGGGTGCCCGCCTCGGCGGCGGCCTGCCCGGTCCGGCCGGCGGCGGTCTTCGGATGGTCAATCATGGGTCCCTGGCTTCCGTGGTTAGACCGGGTCGTGCTGCCCGGCAACGATCATGGCCTCACTCAGCTGGCGCGCCGCCCGATAGCAGTCCCGTTCTCGGTCGTCGCTACAACGCGGCAGCAACCGCGCGAGTTCCTCATCGTAGATGCGGGTCAAGTAGGCCGGCGTGTGCACCACAAGGTGCCCGGCTTCATCAGCGGTTTTGACGACGTCCCGGTGAAGCACCCTCTGTGCCAGCATCAGCCGGTAGATTCGATCGGTGGCCAGATCCTCCATGTAGCCTTCGATCAAGCTGGCACCATTGCCCAACAGCACCCCGGCCCGGTACTGAATCGTGACCCGAACCGCAGCACGAGTACCTGCCTCGGAGTGAATCCCGACCCCGATCGGGGCCGGCCGAAGGTCGGGAAACCTCTCGGGATTGGCCGGACGAACGAACCCTTGGTTCGGCGCGGGAAACTGGGCCACCGCCACCGCATTCTGGTCGGGATGGCCGGTCCAGGCGCCGTCCATCAGGGCTGCCGCCTCGTTTCGCTTGTCCTTTTCGAGCGCCGCCATGGCCCGGCTGTTGAGCTCGGGGTCGGTTCGACTGGGAAACAGGGCGGTCATCCCGCCGATCGCCAAGGCCCCCCGCTTGTGGCAGATCTCCGGCAGTAGCTCTCGAAGTCGTTGGAAGAATGCAACATCGTGAGGGATGGTGTTGCGGTCCGGCAGCACCCAGAGGGGGTTGGGCAAGTTGAAGTGGATCAAACTCGCCATGTAGTCCCACCGGCCCAGGTTGAGCCCCAGGATGTGGTCGCGGAGGTTGTAGAGAAACTCCTCCATCCGATAGGCCATCGGATGCGACTCGACCAGGGCCATGCACTTGATCGCGTCAGGTGGCAGCCCCTTGTCTTCGGCCAACCGCCGAAAGACATCCCGCCACCAGAGCGCCTCATCGGCCGACTCCGACTTCGGAACGTAAATGGCGATCGGATGCTTCAGCTTGGTCACATCGAGATTGTGCACGAGCAGGGCCAAATCGAACAGCGACGCCGAGGTTAACTCACCAGGCACCACACCGGCTTGGTGAAGGTGAAGACCCCGAACCCGGACCCAACAAACCACTCCGCTGGGTTTGATGGTAACGCGGGAGTTCCGTTTGGCGTCATCGTATCCGAGCGTCCCATGGAGGGCCGCGACCGCGTTCGCGTGCCCGCGAAGGGTGTTGTCCCACTGATTCGCCATCGAATCTTCGAGGTCGATCATCACCCCCGGCGCACCGGAGTTGAGCATTTTGACGACGAGCTCGGCGTCGTCCGCCGGGCCGGTCATTTGGTTCCGTTGATCGGCGCACCACGCGGGCAGGGTAATCCGCCAACTCCCCGTGGTCGCGTCGGTGGGCGGCAAATGGCTCGGCAGCTGGCCCTGATGGGCCCGTTCCAGGCCCTGGGCCCTCGCGGCCACCAACGCCAGCTGCCGGGGGGAAAAGAGCCGGTGAAGCTCCGCGTACGCCCGGAAGAAGCCGGCCGGCAAATCCCGAATGGGATCGAACCCGGCCGGAGCCGAGTTGGGAGTACCGTTCAATGCTGACACTAGAGACCTCAGGACGGGGCGGCCCCCCGCCCTGCAACATTCTTACCACCGGCCAGCCCCGCCAGCCTGGCCGGCCTAATTCGGCGCGTGCACGCCGGGGCCGCCATAGTTCCGCCCAGCCCCAATCAGGGGTCCCTTGAACGGTACCGCAGTGTTGTCGAGCCGGGCCACGAACTGCTTGATCGAGCCCGGAAAACTCACTGGGGAGGCGTTCTTGCCGAACGGGTCGGTAAACCAAGTATCGGGACCGGTGGCGTTGTAAATCAGATTGGTGTTGATGTCGACCACCCGGCTCACCCCATTGAACGGCGACCGCGGATCATCGAAGACAATGCCCGTCGTCGCCCCGTTATTGGTCGCGAGACAAGCGCCCCCTTTGGCGCGGTCGCCGTTGGCTTCGACCTGATAG
Organism: Gemmatimonadota bacterium; assembly: GCA_043769075.1. GTDB lineage: Bacteria > Gemmatimonadota > Gemmatimonadetes > Gemmatimonadales > GWC2-71-9 > SHZU01. Next base: position 12,980 of record JAYVJS010000008.1, read on the forward strand.
CAGACGTCAATGCTCCGGCCGAGTTGGGCGGCCCCCGCCGGGTCGTGAAATCGGCTCGGCGAGACCACCTGGAAGTAGGGATTGAAGTGCGCCAGCGGTTTGTTGTTCGGCAACCGCAGCGTGTTCGAGGTCTGCCAGCTTTCCTTCATTCCGACGTTAAACATCGAGGCGGCCCCCTGGGGCACCAAAACAAACTGCTCCAGGCACCCCCGGTCCGGAATCACTCGTTTGCCGTTGCCGACCGGTGAATTGGCCGGGGTGGCCGGACCGACCGACACGTGCGCTTCGCGGTCGCAGGACCGGACAAACTCCCCGGGCCGGCCGATCGCGCTCAGCATCGTGACGTGCATCTCGCTGCCATCGGAACATTTCAGGTGATAGACGATCTCGTGGAGGTTGTTCGTGAAAGCATCCTTCGAGTGGGTCCCCTGGTGCAGCTTGGTCAGCACGTCGCAACGGACGTCGACGGCCACCCCCTCGACGTTCATCGGGATCTGACGTTCCCACTCGATTTTGTGTCCAACGTGGTCCTCGTGACGGGCCAGCGTCGGGTCGAATTGATCGAGCTGTTCGTTGGCATACCCGAACGGAATCGGTCCCGCGGCGAGGCTCAATGGTGACCCGGATGGATCCCGGCCGTGCTCGTGGCCGAACGTGCATCCGGTCGCGGGATCGACCGGCGGGTGCCAGGTCGGATAGAGCTTGCCGTCGGGGCCGATCGTTGAATACCCATCGTGAACGGAAATCGGGCAGGTGTCAAGCGGGCCTGGCGTCCAAGCCCGCATCGCCCGACTGAGCTCCGGGCTCTTGGGCGGGGTTGGTCCTTGGGGATCGGTCGAGCAGCCGAGCCCAAACGCCACGGTAACCCAGATCAGGGCTGTCAGTCTCATGGGATGTCCTCAGATGGAGTGTCCCCGATTGACGCAACGGCAAGAGCAATGTTAACAAAAAGGGCGGGCTTGCGCCCGCCCTTCGCTGGTGACCCAACAATGGATCAGTTTGGCGCGTGGACTCCAGTACCGCCGTAGTTGCGGTCGGACCCGATTCCCGGGCCCGAGAGGTCGAGGCCGGTGTTGTTGATCTTGGCGATGTACTGCCGGATCGACCCCGGGAACGGCGTGGTCTTGGCACCGCGACCAAACGGATCGGTATACCAGGTGGTCGGTCCGTCCGAGTTGTCGATGTCGAACGAGTTGATGTCCATGACCCGGCGGACCCCGTTGAACGGCGAGCGAGGATCGGTCTGGATGATGCCGGCAATCGTCCCATTCTGGGTAGCCGCGCTACACGGGCCACCGCGGGCGGCGTCACCGTTGGGCTCGGCGAAGTAGCACATGTCGATCGAACGGCCCGTCACATCGCTCTTACTGGGATCATGAAACCGGCTCGGCTGGAAGACTTGGAAGTAAGGATTCATGTGGGCCAAGTTCCGGCCCTCCGGGGTCCGGAGCACCAACGACTGCTGCCAGCTCTCGTGAAGGGCCGCTCGGGTGTCGGAGGTCGACCCATTGGGCACCAGCATATGGCGTTCGACGCAGGTCATGTCGGGGATGACCCGCTGCCCACCACCGTTCGGCGAATTAGCCGGCGAGGCGGTGCCGACGTTGACCCGAGCTCCGTCGCAGGTCCGGGTGAATCCACCAGGGGTGCCGATGGCGGCCATCATGATCATCCGAATCTCGGAGCCGTCATTGCATTTGGCGTAGTACTGGACCTCGTGGAGGTTATTCGTAAACGCGTCTTTGGAGTGGGTCCCTTGGTGGAGCTTGTAGAGGACATCGCATTTGACCGACAAGACCCCGCCCCCGCCGTTCGCCACGTTCATCTGAACGTCGTTTTGCCACTCGTACTTGTGCCCCACGTGGTCCTCGTGCCGCCGCCCATTGGGATCGAAGGTATCA
>JAYVJS010000009.1:0-4058 GCA_043769075.1 Gemmatimonadota bacterium
AAGGAAGAAGAGGAAGGCGGCGGCGGCGAGGTTTTTTTTGGAGATATTGAGTTTGCTTGGCATCTGCTGGTTTTGAAAATGGTTCTCATTCTATTGTGGTAATATATGAAGCATCTATGAACTTGGCAAGCGCCGATCGGTCTAACGAAAGTCCCGAGAACGGAATGCTAGGGCGGCTTGGGGTTTGATCGCTTTGAGTTTCTCCGCCAAGATCTGGATCACAGGTCCATCGCGCTGGATTTTGCCCAAGATCAGCAAGAACGGCGCTCGGCGAGTGACCTCCCGATAGAGTTCTTCGACCTCCTTCCGAACAATCGCATTTAGGAATCCGAACTCGTCTTCCAGCAGGATGAACATCACGCCGGCCGCACTCTCCGGCCGTTGCCTGGCGACGACCAGCCCGCCGGCGATGACCGGCTCGCCGTGGCGGGTCGATGCCAGCGATCGGCTATCGATAGCGCCAGCCTGGGCCAGCTTCTTTCGCATGTGTTCGACTGGGTGCCCTGCCAAGCTTGATCCGGTGGCGAAATAGTCGAGGAACACCTGCTCGGTCTTGCCTAACTTGCGAGGGGAATGGTCGACCGCGCGGGACGGCGCCAGCGGCAAGGTGTCTCCCAAATGACGAAGGGCTTCCCAGGCGGCTTTCCGGCGCTCGGGTTGCCACACGTCGAAAGCTCCGGCGCGGGCCAGCGCGATGGCATCGGCCCTGGTCAGCTTGGCTCGGACGACCACATCGGCCACGTTACGGAACGGCGCCGCATCATGAAACCGGGTCAGTGATTCGACGGCCTTGGTTCCGATACCGCGGATGAATCGCCAGCCGAGCCGAAGCCATGGCGTCTCGTGACGGATCTCGATGGTACAGTCGGCCGCCCCGTGAGCCAGGCACGGCCCGCTGACCTTCACTCCGTGACGCCGGGCATCATGAATCAAAGTGGCGATCGGGTAGAAGCCCATTGGTTGGGCGTTGAGGAGGCCGAGGAGGAACTCGGTCGGGTAGTGCGCCTTGAGGTACGCGGTCGCATAGGCGATCAGGGCAAAGCTCCACGCGTGCGACTCGGGAAAGCCGTAATTGGCAAAGCTCATCAGGTCTTCTTCGATCTGATTGGCGACCTCTTCCGTGATGCCTTTTTCGACCAGTCTTTCGCGTAACTCAGCGAGAGCGCGCAACAGCTTGGTTCGCTTTCGTTGGTGACCCATCGTGCGTCTGAGCAAGTCGGCCTCGGCGGCGGTATACCCGGCCAACGTCATGGCAATGGCCATGGCCTGTTCTTGGAAAATCGGAATGCCTTGGGTCCGCTTGAGAAGTGGCTCGAGGGCGGGGTGGAGATATGAGACGACTTCCTCGCCCCGGCGCCGCTTGGTATAGGGGTGGACGAACTTGGCCTGGATCGGGCCGGGACGGATCAACGCGACCTGGACGACGAGGTCGTAGAGCCGCTCCGGCTTGGTGTGAAGGATTGAGGCGATCTGGGCCCGGCTTTCGATTTGGAAAGTGCCGATCGTCTCGCCCTTGCTGATCATCTGATAGGTGGCCGGATCGTCGTCGGGAAGACGGTACATCGACAGCACGGTGCCGGTGCGGACCTCGATGGCGTCGAATGCCCGCCGGACCACCGCGAGTCCGCCCAGCCCCAAAAAGTCGAATTTGGGGATGCCGAGACTGTCGAGGTCGTCCTTGTCGAACTGGATGATGGTCCGCCCCATCGAGGTCGACTCGATGGGAAGGTAGTTGCCTAACGGCTCGGCGGAGAGGACGAAGCCACCTGGATGGGTGGACCGCAGCCGGGGCAGGTCGTCGAAGGCGCGGACCGCGTCGAGAACGGTCTTTGCCTTGGGGTCGGTGAGGTCGAACCCCTGGGCTTCCGCCAATCCTTTGGTCAGGATCTCCGCCCCGTCGAGGCAGCCGACCCGGTGGAGTCGCTTGGAGAGTTTGAAGGCCAGTTCGGCGGGGTAGCCAAAGGCCCGCATCGAGTCCTGGATGGCGGTACAGGCGCTGTAGATCTGGGTGACGCCGGTGATGGCGGAATGGGACCGTTGGTAGCGGCGATACATGTAGTCGAGGACTTCTTCCCGGCGGTCGTGCTCGAAATCGACGTCGATATCGGGCGCCTCGGTCATTCCGTCGACCCGGGCTTCGGACAAAAACCGTTCGAACAACAGTCCGTGCTTGACGGGATCGACCGCGGTAATGCCGAGACAGTAGGCCACGGTGGAATTGGCGGCGCTGCCTCGGCCTTGGGCAAGAATGTTTCGTTCCCGGGCAAATCGCACCGCATCCCACATGACCAGGAAAAATCCGGAATAGCCCAGCCTTGAGATGATCCGAAGTTCGTGGTCGATCTGGTCGATTTCCCGAGGACACGGGGTGCCCCAGCGTTCCTTGGCTCCCGCCAGCGCGAGGTGACGCACGAAGCTGTCGTTGTCGTGGCCCTCGGGGACGTTGAAGGTGGGGAGCGGGGGCCGGACCCACCGAAGATTGAATTCGCATTGATCCGCGAGGGCGGCGGCCGTTTCGAGGCCGGCTTCCGCCCCGCGCCACCGGACCGCCATCTGTTCGGGCGAGAGGAGCATCCACTCGCCGTTGGGGTGGAGCAGGCCTTGGTCGGTGGCGGCCGGAACGGTGGTGCCGTGCCGGAGCGCGGTGAGGACTTCGTGGACCAGCCGGGTTCCGGGGTCGATGTAGCGCGGGTTCTGGGTGGCGAACCATGGGACACCGCGGTGCTTCGACAGCATGATCAAGGCGCCGGCCAGGGCCTCTTCGCGCCGCCCCGCGTAGTGGAGCCCGACTTCGATGGCGACCCGATCCTGAAAGGCCGAGCGATAGCGGGCGAGGAGGGCGTCGGCGTCGGCGGGGCGCCGGTCGAGAATCGCGGTGGCGAGCGAACCCGATGCCGGGCCGGTGAGGAGGTGGAGCCCTTCATTCCGATGCGCAATGTCGTCCCAGGTCAGCTGGGGACGGCCTCGGGTGGCGGTGCGCTTGGTCCATCGGCGGAGGTTGCCGACCCGGGAATGGGTGATCAGGGCCGCGAGGTTTTGAAACCCGATGGCGGAGCGGACCAAGAGGGCCAGCGGGCGGCCATCCACTTCGAGCTCCGCTCCGACGATCGGCCGGATGCCTTGCTCGCGGCAGGTGACGCCAAACCGGACGATACCGCCCAAGTCGGCGGAATCGGTGAGACCGAGGGCGTGGTAGCCTAACGCTTTGGCATGACGCGCCAACGCCTCAGGCGAGACCCCGCCGTCGCCGAAGGAAAAAGCCGAATGGGCGCGCAATTCGACGAACATCGTCAGTCCCACCACCCGGCCAGGTGCCAGCGATCGGAGGCCTGGTCGTGATAGAGCAGGACCATGACGCCATCGTCCCGGACTCCCTGGAAGTAGTCGCGCTCAAACCTGGTGTCATCGAACCCGCCGGAGACCCGATCGGGCCCCAGGCTCACGCTGAGGGTGTAGTTCCGAGTGCCGTCGAAGTAGCGGTCGGGCACCGGGATTCCTCGGCGCGCGATGGTCCAGACGTCGATGACCCGAGGGACAGGCAGGACTTGGAGGGTCAGTTCCGGGGTCAGGTACGCAGACGATCCACCAGGCAACGGTCGCTCGGCGACTTGTCCGGTGGGATCGCACCGCCAGATCAACCGCCGTTCGGGCAACGGGTGTTCGATCCGGTGGGCGATGCCGATGGCATCAGCTTGTTTGTCGAGCAAATGCGCCAGGGCGGTTTCGGCGGCGCGGGCGGTGGCGAAACCGAAATCGAAGAAATCACCTTGACGATCGGCCAAAGGCGCGGCGGCGTCGACTCGGAGCGCGATCCGCATGACGGTGGCCTCGAAGGTGACGGCTTCGAGGGCGGCCCGGATCACCCGGAGCCAGGTTTTCCGATCGGCGGTGGGGGTTGAACACCGGACCGGCAGTGCCACCTTGGCTCGATTGGAGAGCGAGAACTCGAGGACCACTGCATGGGCTCCTTCCCTCCGTGCGGCCAGTGCGTCGGTGATGGTGCCGAGCAGAGAATTGACGATGAAGACGACTTGCTCCTGGTTGGAGAGCTCGTAGTC
>JAYVJS010000010.1:0-7128 GCA_043769075.1 Gemmatimonadota bacterium
CTGACCAAAGGCCCGCCCATGACGACTGATCCCCATTCACTCACGAGACGGCAGGCCGTGTCGGCCCTGGCGGGTGCGGCGATCGTGCTGACGCAGGCGCCGCAGGCCGCAGCCGCACCGAGACTGGAGGTCACCATGCCGCCCCTGCCGGGTCAACTGAAGCAATCGGTCTGCCAATGGTGCTATGACGACATGCCGCTCGACGACTTTTGCCGGAACGCGAAGGACATGGGGTTGCGATCGGTCGAGCTCCTGGGCGAGAAGCAATGGGATACCGTCAAGCGCTACGGGCTGACCTGTGCGATGGCCAACGGCCCGACCACGATCGAGCTCGGATTGAATCGGCCCAGCGAGCATGACCGGTTCGTCAAGGAGTCGGAGCGACTGCTTCCGATGATTGCCGAGCGCGGTTTCCCAAGCATGATCGTGTTTTCCGGTAACCGAGCCGGGATGGGTGACGGCGAGGGTCTCGAGAACTGCGCCAAGGCCCTGGCCCGGATCGTACCGTTGGCGGAACGCCACGGCGTGACCGTTCAAATGGAACTCTTGAACAGCAAGGTCGACCACAAGGACTACCAATGCGACCGGACCCCGTGGGGCGTCGCGTTGGCCAAGCGAGTCAACTCACCCCGGTTCAAGCTGCTCTATGACATCTACCACATGCAGATCATGGAAGGCGACGTGATCCGGACCATTCGGGACAACGCCGCCTACCTGGGGCATTTTCATACCGGCGGGGTTCCCGGCCGGAACGAAATCGACGAGACCCAGGAACTCAACTACCACACGATCATGCAGGCCATCGTCGACACCGGCTACCAGGGATATGTCGGCCAGGAGTTCATCCCCAAGCGTGACCCCATGACATCCCTGCGGCAAGGGATGAATATTTGTAACGTCTAAAGGAGCGGCCCATGACTTTTCTTCTGATCGTCGCGGCGGTTGTTGCCGTTATCCTGGTGCTGGCCACCACGAAGCCGAACACCTTTCGGATCGAGCGATCGGCCACGATCAAGGCCCCGCCCGAAAAGGTCTTCCCACTCCTCAATGATTTCCGGCAGTGGGCCGGTTGGTCACCATGGGAGAAGATGGATCCGTCCATGAGGCGGACCCACAACGGCGCGGCCAGTGGTACCGGCGCCAAGTACGAGTGGGAAGGCAACAAAAAGGTCGGGATGGGCCGGATGGAGATCACCCGAGCAACCCCGAGTTCTCAGGTCGTGATCCAGCTCGACTTCTTGAAGCCTTTCGAAGCCCATAACGTCACCACGTTCAACTTGGCCGGTTCCACGGGGACGACGAACCTGACATGGGTCATGGAGGGAACCAACAATTTCATGAGCAAGGCGATGAGCGTCTTCGTCAGCATGGACAAGATGATCGGGAAGGATTTCGAAGCCGGGCTGGCCAACCTCAAGGCCCTCAGCGAACCTTAGTGCCTCAAGCACGGCGGCTGGTTGACCGGCCAGACCCGGATGCCTATACTGGACCGGTCGGGGCCGCGACGTTCCGCGGAGGTGTCCATGCTGATCCGTCCCGTAGTTCGTGTCGCCGCAGTATTCTTGGCCGGGGTCGTCATTGCGGCTGGTTGCGTAAGGTGGACTCGGCCAAAGAACTCGCCGGGCTCAAGGGACTGGGCCCGGTGAGCGCGGGCTGGCTGGCCGCCGCCGGCATCAGGACCGCTGAACAGCTCCGATCGGTCGGAGCGGTCGAGGCTTTTGGCCGGATTTCGATCCGCGAGGGTCGGGCCGCTACCGCCAACTTGCTCTACGCGCTCCATGCCGCCATCGAAGACAAACATTGGACCGAGGTCACCGACGCCGAGAAAGCCTCGCTCCGAAGGGCTGCGGGACTCAGGAGCCGCCCCTAGGAAGCGACCTTCAAGTGTTCGCGGTTTGTAAGGGACGGCCGCGATGGCTGTGATTGGGCCGGGGGAACGCCACCTTTCCTGGATGCTCAACCGTTTGCCCCTCATCGTAGCGCTCCTGCTCACGGCCCGGTGTGCCGATCCGTCCAGACCGACGGACGTCGCCTTGCTCCCGGAACGACTCGACGGACCGATGGCACTGGTCGACGTCACCGTCATCCCGATGACCGGCCCGTCACTGTTGGCCCGTCAAACCGTCTTGATCGAATCCGACCGCATTGTGGCCGTCGGTCCAACGTCGACAACCCCGGTCCCGGCTGGGTTCACGCGGTTGATGGTTGCACCGGGCTCGATAGTCATGCCCGGGCTAGCGGACATGCATACCCACATTCTCGACCGCGACGAACTGCTGCTCTACCTCGCCAACGGCGTTACCACCATCCGGAATCTCCACGGGCTCGGACGTCACCTGGCTTGGCGTGACAGCCTCGAGCGAAACCTCATGGTCGGCCCCCGCCTGCTGTCGGCCGGCCCGATTCTCGACGGCGATCCGCCCAGCCGAAGCACGAACATCGTACTCCGAACCGAAGCCGAGGCAGCGGCCGCCGTCGCCGAGCAACGGAGCCTGGGGTTTGACTACATCAAGGTGTACGACAATCTCCCGGCGGCCCTCTACCGGGCCGTGGGCCGAGCCGCAGCTTCTCATGGCCTCTCGGTGATCGGCCACCTCCCGACCCCAGTCGGACTCAACGGCCTGTTCGGGGATCGGGTGCAATCCGAGGTCCAGCATCTCGAGGAGTTTCTCCCGTTTGTGGCCGACGGGCGCGACCTGACCTTGGTCGACTCGATCGTTCGGGGTCTCCAACGGGAGGGGATCGCCGTGGTCCCGACCGTTTCCGTCTATACCAGTGCCCGGGAACAGGCCGAGCGGCTGAGCCAACTTCGGGCCCGCCCGGAAATGGCCTATGTGAACCCCGCCACCGCGGCCACCTGGGGCTGGGAACCAACCGCGAACAGCCGCAGCGGCCGCCCCGGGGAGATCGAGCGATATCGGCGAACGGTGGGGTTTTTCGAGCGGGAGTTCTTGCCTCGCCTCAGGGCAGCCGGCGTCTCGATCGTCGCAGGCACCGACGCGCCCGTGGCCATGGTGATTCCGGGGTTTGCCATCCATGATGAGCTGGCGAGCTACGTCGCGGGTGGCTTGACCACCCTCGAGGCCGTTCGGACGGCGACAACCGCGGCGGCGGCAGTGGTCCCGCCGCGCTACGGTCTGACTTTGATGGGCACGGTGTCGGCGGGGGCGCCGGCCGACCTACTAGTGCTGTCGGCCAGCCCCCTTGAGAACCTTGGCAACTTGAAACATCGAATGGGAGTCGTCGCGCGGGGGCGGTGGTTCTCGGCCGCCCGGCTCCAACGGAGCCTCGACAGCTTAGCGGCGGTCTATCGTGGGCGGTAGCCGATCCGGCGGTCGGAACGGGAGCTCCCCGGCGAAGCGCTAGGCTTCGCCGGGGATTCGGACGTCAGAACCCGTTGGTCTCCTTGGTCGGGATCGGCCAGCACGTCGTCGCACCGTAGGGGCGGCTGGTAAAGGGATTCCGGCCGACCTTCCACTGAATGTTCTTGCGGATCAAGTCGTTCAGCCGATGGCCGCCCTCGAACGACAGTTCCCGGCGTCGTTCCTCGATGATGTGGTCTACGGCTTCCGCTTGGTTGGCGGCGGACAGCGGCGGCAGGCCGACGTCGCCGCGCCGCCCATTGATGATCGCCATCGCGCCCGCCACATCACCAATCATGGCGTTTGCTTCGGCGAGAATCAAACGGGCCTCCCGGTAGCTGGCTAACCGGATCGGGTCGCTCAAGCCGTTATACTTCGTCGTGACCCACAAGTCGATATAGGGGTTGAACGCGGGCTTCTTCGCGTCCTTGACCAGCACCCTCGGGTCGTTCATCGTGCGATAGGGCTCCGACACGACAAAGGCGCCGAGGTCGGTGGCGAAGTATTGAATCTTGTTCCACCGCCGGTCATTCTCGATGCCCCGGTCGGCAAAGTACTCGAAACCCGCCGGCACTTTCGCCGCGAAGGTGGCGGCCGCCGCCCAGTTCTTGAGATCCAGATTGACTCGGGCGAGTCCGACGTTCGCCAACTTGACGATGTCCTCACTCCCGGCACCAGCCTGCCCACCCAACGTGACGGCCTCGGCAAACCGGGCCGCCGCGAGCGCCAGCGAAGCTGCCGGCGGCTGAGGCGCCCCGCGATCGAAGGCAACTGAGCAATAGGTCTCGCCTAGCAGGGTGTAGGCGTAGCCGGCGAAGGCTCGCGTCGTTGCTTGGAGCCCGATCCGGCCCGGCACTTGGGCGTCAGTCCAGGCGCCGAGTCGCGTGAAGACATCCTCAGCTTGGTAGCGCGCGGTATGCATCGGGACGTGGAGCCCGAAGTCGGAGGTATTCGCTTCGCACTGGCCGACGGCGTAGTCGTCGTTTTCGGCGGTGATATTCCGTTCGCCCCAGTTGGCGAGGAGGCCGTTGTCGCTCGCCGACTGGTACTCATCGGAATGGACCGACGTGCCTCCGACGTAGTTGTTGTAGGCGCACTCGAAGTCGCCGACGACCCCGTCTACCAAGACCGACGCGAGGGCCGGATTGTTGACTTGCTCGATCGGAATCCGACCGGGGTATTTGACATCGAGCAGATTGCTGCAGGCCCCGAGCGCCACGGCGGCGATGGTAACCGCCAGGCCGGTTGCGGCGCGCGAGAAGACGGTGGCCCTCCCGGCGAAGTCATGACTGGTCCGCATATGATTGTTCTCCTTGACGCAGCGCGTCATCATCAGAATGTGAACCGAAGGGCCATCCGGATTCTCGCAGCTTGGGCGAACGACTCCTGGGTGTATCCCTGACTCCCAGTGACGTCCCCGGCGAAATTCGGATGAATCTCGGGGTCGATCCACTTCGTGCCATGGGCCTCAGTCTGGGCCCGCCACAGGAAGGCCAGATTCTCGCCGGACACGGTGAATGATCCGCTCGAAGCCCCCACCAGCTTGGCAAACTTGCCCGGCAACTCGTAACTCGCCGAGATGGTGCGAAGCCGGGCAAAGCCGGAATTGAAGAGGCCCGCGGCATCGCCGGCGCCACCGTAGCCGGCTTGCAGCAAGCTGTAGTAGCCGGTCAGGATCGGATCGTCGCCGGTGAGAATCGACTTCGAATTCAGGAAAAACAGGTGTCCGAACCCGACATCGCCGACGTCGGTCGTGTTGCCACCGAGGTAGTCGACCAACGCAAGGAGGCGGAGCCGCTTGCTGATGGTGAGCGTGGCGCTCCCGCTTCCGCTCCAAGACGGCGTGGGATTGCCGCGATAGATCCGAGGTGCATTATCGCACGGCACCACCGTGCCATCGCCCGCGCCGAGATCTTTGCCGCCCTCGCACATGACGTTGGTGGCCGTGGGCACTTCCTTCGGCTTCTTCACGACCGTGGAACTGACCACCTTCTTCAAGAAGAACGATGAGGGGGCAAAACCCTCGACATTGTACTGCGAGGCGAACGTCACGATCGATGGCGGCAGGCCGCCCAAATCAGTGATCTTGGAGGTATTCTTTGCAATCGTGAACCGGAGGTCGAGGCCGAGGTTCGACGCGGCGATCGGCGTCACATCGAGGGCCAGCTCCACTCCCTTGTTGCTGGTCTGCCCGATGTTCACGAAGGAAAAGCCCGGGAAGCCGCCCGACGGCTTGAGCGGAATCGACAGAATGGCGTCGTTGATTTTCTTATCGTAGTAGGTGAACTCGACCGCGACCCGCTGGTTCAAGAGTCCGGCGTCGAAGCCGATTTCGAACTCTTGTCCCACTTCAGGCTTGAGGTCGGAGTTGCCGAGATTTTGGGGGGTAACGCCGCCGGCACCGAGATGTCCGACTTTGGCCTGGTAGGTCTGGATGGCGGAGAAGACGTCCGGCTGCTGGCCCGCCCGGCCCCACGCACTGCGGAACTTGAGCTGGGGAATCCAGCTCTTGTTGGCAAGGAAAGGCTCTTCCGACAGCACCCAGGAGACACTGAACTTCGGATAGTAGACCGCGTTGAAGCTCTTGCCGAAGGCGCTGTTCCCGTCCCCCCGAAGTGCGGCCGTGAAGAACCGCCGGTTTTTCCAGCTCAGCTGTTCCTGGACGTAGACCCCAAAGGTCTTGTTCTCGAGGAACGACTCGGATGAGGAGCGTTGAGCCGCCCCGTTGACGTCGCCGGGGCCCGGAATGGCGAAGATCAAGCCCTCGCCGTAGAGTGTCGCCAGTTGCTTGTAGTAGTACTGGGCGCCCACCGAGGTGGTCGTGTTCAGGGTCGAGCTCGGGGCCCAATTCGCCGAAGCGCCGTAGTCGACGGTGACGTAGGTGGTTCGGCTCTGGCCCTGAGTCTTCTGGCCGTTGCTCGAACTAAAGAACGGGCGCCGGGAGTCGGCGTGCCGCTCGACCAAGTTGGACGAGTTGTTGTTGACGAAATCGGGCCCGATCGTCAGGTGTTGCTGGAGCCACGGGAACGGCTGGTGGGTGAACTTGGTACTGAATGTCGTTCGATCGACATCGTCAAAGGCCTCCGTTTCCTCATAGTCCTCGGGCCGGTAGAAGGTGAAGCCTCGGCCAGGCCCGTTGAAGCCGGTGGTGCTTGGATTGGCCTCCGTGGGGCGACAGCTGTTATTGACGCAGGCCCAAACGATCGAGGTCGTGATGGGCTGAAAAGCCTGGGCGCTTTTGAGACTGGAGCGAAGCGAGCTCAGGCTGAGATCTACTTTGAATTTGTCATTGGTCGACCGGTAACTCAGGTTGGCGCGGGCATTGTATTTGTTCTGCGAGTTATAGCTCAGATACCCCTCGTCCCGGTTGAAATCGCCCGCGAACAAGTAGGTGATCCGCTCGCTGCCGCCGCTCACGCTACCACCGAAGCTCACCGGCATCCCGGTGGAGAAGATGGCGGGGTCGCCGAGCGAATTCCGGAACTTCTGGACGTTGAATTCCTTGACGCTGCCGTCGTGATCCATGTAGTAGTTCGAGGGATAGCGCCCCTCGGGATCTTGCAACCAAGTGGCCCCGGTCGCCATGTGGGTTTCGAACACCGGGCGCCCGGACCGGCCCCGCTTGGTGATGATCTGGATCACGCCGTTGGACGCCTCGGTGCCGTAGAGGGTCGACGCGGCCGGTCCCTTGATGATCTCGATGTTCTCGATGTCCTCGGGATTGATGTCGTTCAGACGGCTGGCGCCGGCACCGCCGCGCTGCGCC
>JAYVJS010000011.1:0-5184 GCA_043769075.1 Gemmatimonadota bacterium
CCGACGTTCTCAATGCCGGTCAAGGTGATCATCTGGCAGAGTGCGCAGCCGAGGTCGCGGTTCTGGGGCCACGGCTGATCCTTGGCGCCGTCGCGGCCATAGTGGCGGGTCAGACTGAAACCCCACCGCTGTTGCGGGGTATCCGGGTATCGGAGCGACTTAAAGGGGATGGCTACTTCGATCACATACTCGTCTGCCGTGGCCCTGCCGGCGGCGTCGAAGATGGCGTCCCATTCCTCGAATCCTGAACCTTCGACCAAGAGCCCATCACCCTGGATCCCGATCGGATTGACGACCACCGTGAATGCCCGTTGCCGGACGTCGGTCGGGTCGAGTTGGATCTCGATAAAGTCCTGATTCTGGGCCAGCAGATTGTCGCGTTCGTGACGGGCGAAGCGGATCTTTCCGGCCTGGTCCTTGGCGCGGATGGCGAGGTAGATCGCGTCCCGGTCGTAGGTCAGATACGCGACCGTCGGTCCGTGTGGAGTTCCGTTGTCAGCTGGCGTCGTCTGGACCCAGCCGCCGAGGGTGGCGGCCTTGGTCCACGCCGGATCGTCGAGCAGGCCGTCGATGACGGGTCGGCTTTCGGTCCGGGGCACGGCCAGCTCCCGTCGCTGCGCGGCGGCCGGCGCAGCAATAGCCACCGCCAAAGTGACGGCACCAAAAAAAGAGGCGGTTCGCATGAGAAGACGAAAGATAACCGACCCAGGCTGGTTAGGCGGTGCCGAGATCCTCTTCCCAGAAGCAGGCCGGCCCGCGGGGGGCGGCGGCGGTTTGTCGTTCCCGATGGCGAAGCTCGACCCGTCGGATCTTGCCGGAAATCGTCTTCGGCAGCTCGGCGAATTCGATCCGCCGAATTCGCTTGTACGGGGCCACCTTGGCGCGGACGAACCGGAGGATGTCCTGTGCCACCTCGGCTGAGGGTGCGAATCCGGGACGCAACGCCACGAACGCCTTCGGAACGACCATGCGGACTTCGTCGGGACTCTCCACGACCGCGGCTTCGGCCACGGCGGGATGCTCGATCAACACGCTCTCGAGCTCAAATGGGCTGAGCCGGTATCCGGCGCTCTTGAAGACATCGTCCGACCGGCCCACGTAGGTGAAGTAGCCGTCGCCGTCTTTGACCGCCACGTCGCCGGTGCGGTAGTACCCCTCGCGACGGGCGTTCGCCATTTTGGTCGGGTCGTCGAGATAGTCATCCATGAGGCCGAGGGGTGCGCCTTCGAGTGCAACGGCAATTTCGCCGTCGCCGCCATCGGCATCGCCGCTGGCTTCGACCGGCCGGAGGACCACGGTGAACCCCGGGGCCGGCCGCCCCATCGAACCTGGCTTGACGGCCTGCCCCGGAAAGTTCCCGACCAAAAGCGTGGTCTCCGTCTGACCGTAGCCTTCCCGGATCGTGAGTCCCCACGCCGTCCCCACCTGGTCGATAACTTCGGGGTTGAGCGGTTCGCCGGCGCTGAGCAACTCCCGGAGTACCACCGGATATGACTTGAGATCCTCGTTGATCAGCATCCGCCACAACGTCGGCGGGGCGCAAAAGGTCGTCGCCCCGGCCCGGACCAAGGTCTCGAGCACCGCTTTGGGCTCGGCCCGGGGATGGTCGAACACCACGACCGTGGCCCCCACAGTCCACGGGGCGAAGAAGCTGCTATAGGCGTGCTTGGCCCAACCCGGGGAGCTGATGTTGAGATGGCGGTCACCCGGTTTGAAGCCGATCCAAAACGCCGTGGTTAGGTGGCCGATGGGATAGCTCTGATGGCTATGGAGCACGAGTTTCGGCTTTGCCGTGGTGCCGGAAGTGAAGTAGAGCAGCAGCGGATCGGTGGCGTGGGTCACCCCGAGGTCGGGGAGCTGGGCCGGTTCGGCACCGACCAGATCCCAGGCCAACCACCCGGCTTGGGGGCCGCCGACCAGAATCCGGACCCCACCCTCCCCTAACGTTCCGACCTTGGCGGCCCCCTCGGCGTCGGTCACCACATGCTTGGCCCGTCCCCGGGCAAACCGATCCTCGATGTCGACCGCGGTCAATTGGGGGGTGGCCGGGATGACCACGGCGCCCAGCTTGAACGCCGCGAGCATGGTCTCCCAGAGCGGCGGGATGTTAGGCAACATGACCAGGATCCGGTCGCCCCGAACGACACCGCGGTTCCGCAGCAGGTTGACGACCTGGTTGGACCGGTCTTTCAGGGTGGCGAACGAGACCTGGTTCCCGATGCCGGCGGGACCCGCGAACAGGAGGGCCGGGGTGTGGTTGCCGATCGCCAGGCGGTCAAAATGGTCGAGGGCCCAATTGAAGCGATCGAGCCGAGGCCAGGCAAAGGCCCGAACCGCCCCTTCGTAGTCGGTGCGGTGGGCTTGGAGCAACTCGACGGCGCGTTGGAACGGCGATGGGGTTGACATAAGTGCGCCCGGCAGGAATCGAACCTGCGACCCACAGCTTAGAAGGCTGTTGCTCTATCCAACTGAGCTACGGGCGCCTTTCGGTACCCCAATAACTTAGCGGCCTCGGCTCGGTTGGCTACTCCACCACGATGGTGCCCTTCATGAACGGGTGCGGCTCACAATGATATCCGAAGCGACCCGCAGTGCTGAAGGGGTGAGTGAACGCCTTTCCCTCCGTCAGCGTGCCGGAGTCCCACTGCGATTGGTCGGCGGTCGAGGTGTGCGCTGGTTGACCGGGTTGATCGCAGTTGACCCAGGTAACCGAGGTGCCCGCCTTGATTCGGACCTCCGCAGGCTCGAAGGTGAAGTTACGAATCACGACGATCGTCGACCCGGCGACGTTGGCGCCGAGGGGCAGCCGGCATTCCCCGGTCACGTTCTCCGTCGGGATCGCCCGGCTTGAGAGGCAGGCCGCCGTCGCCCCCGCGAGACAGAGGCCGATCCAGAACGCCGATCGGATGGTCCCGTTCATGGCTCCGCCTTGACGACGATCGTCGACTTCATGAATGGGTGGGGGATGCAGTTGACTTGGTAGGTACCAGGCTTGGTGAAGATCCGCCGCCAGGTTGCCCCACCCTGGATTAACCCCGAGTCGAAGCTCTTGTCGGCGGCCGTCACCGTGTGGGCAAGCGGGTCATCGTTCCGCCAAACGAGGGTCGTGCCTGCGGTAATCTCAATCCGCTTCGGCAGGTACGCGATGCCTTTCATGACGACGCGAACCGTTTTGGGAGCGGCGGGCTTCGGCGCGGCGGCAGCCGGAGGCGACGCAACCGGCGGCTTGGCCGCATCGGCCGGCTTCGAGGCGGCGAGCGTGTCGGCCGCGGGTGTCGGCGCCGGTTGAGGGGCTGGCGCTGTCCGTGTGGGCGGCGGGGCCGAGTCGCGCGCCACCGCCGGGGGCGCCAAGGCCGAGTCGGCCGTCGGCACGGCGGGAGACGGGGCCGGTTCCGGCGTGGCCCGGCTCCGAAGGTATCGGGCCAGCGTCAAAGGGATGGTGAATTCAAAGCCGTAGCGAGTTCGGCTTTCTCCTCGAGAGAGCCCCTGGAGTGTGCCGGTGTTGGTATTCGTGGCTTGGAGGCTCAGGGTGTGCGGCGTGTTGGGAATCGCGAGGTGGAGCCCCGCGCTCCACGCGTCCTTCTCGCTTTGCCCAGCCGCCTTGTTGGTGATCGTCGCATAGTCGCCACCGATGGCAAAGAGACGCGAGAGTCTGAGGACCGCCCCACCTCCGGCGACCAACTGAGTCTTTCCCGCAGTAAATGGATTGGCGATCACTCGGGTGACGCCGATCAGCCGGAACGGGCCGACGTGTTTGGCAAGGCTCACCTCGCCGTCGACCCCGTCTGAGGCGAGGTTGTAGCCAACTTGGCCGGCGAGGTCGATCGGCCCGCCCTCCAACTCGCTGACTAAGAGGTGACGAACGAACAGCTCCCACTCGTTCGGGTAGCGGGGCGTGAGGGTCGAGTTGGTGGCGTACGCAAACCCGATCATGGTCCGCTGCGGGAGCCCGACGCCAATCACAAAGGTCGGGAAATTGCTGACCTTGCGTTCCGGCGCGGCGCTCCGGGAAAAGCGATGCAGGAAATTGAACTGGACCGTACCAGAACCGGCCACCCAGTCGCCGGACACATTGGGCGGCCGGTCCAGCATGGACTGCGCCGCGGCCGATCCCGGTAGTAACAACAGGCTGACGATTGCGAACCTCACTTGACGCGTACCCTTCCCTTCATGTCTTTGTGAATCGTGCAGGCGTAGTCGTACGTCCCAGCGGTGGTGAAGATCCGGGCCGCCGAAGCGCCGTCCGCCGTATCGCCGATGTTCCCGCCCGGAGGTGGTGTGTCCTTGAAGGTAACATTGTGGGTGGCCCCGCTCATCTGCCAAACGACCATGGTGCCCGGGGCTACCGTGATGTCGTTAGGTGCAAAGGTGTTATTCGGAGTCGTGATGGTCGCTACCGGCCCGGTGGCGACGGTGACCGATGCCGTCGCCGACTTGGTCGTTCCCGCCGACGTCAGGCTCGCCGTCACGGTGGTTGAGCCGCCTGCCACCGCAGTCACCAGGCCGGTCGGGCTCACGGACGCAACGCCGGGGTTGCTGGAGGTGTAGGTCGGAGTGCCGAGTCCGGATACCGGGGCGCCACCGGCGTCGAGCGGGATGGCGAGCAGCTGACCGGTTTGGCCAATGGCCAGCGCCAAGCTGGCGGGCGTCAGGCCAAGGCTCGTAAAAGTTCCGCCGGTCAAGCCGCCCTGCACCACGACTCGTCCGGTCATCCCTGAGTGCCGAGTGCACTGGTAGTCGAAGTTGCCGGCCGTGGCGAAGGTCCGGCTGACGGCATTTCCCGCTGTTTGATCGGGGATGTTGCCTCCGGCTGGTGCCGCCGCGCCGAACGTCACGTTGTGGGTTCCGCTGAACTGCCAAGTGACGGTGCCGCCGGTCGGAACGGTCACCGTGGTTGGGGCGAAGCTGTTACCCGGGGTGGTGACGGTGACGCTCGCCGGAGTGGGCACTGATACCGTGACGTTGGCGGCTGCGGTGTGAGTGACGCCCCCGCTGGTGATCGACGTGGTAATCGTCGCGGTTCCGGCCGCGACCCCGGCGACGACCCCGGCCGCACTGACGGTCGCGACGGCCGCCGCGCTGGTGGTGAAGGTCGGCGCCGGCAATCCGGTCATCGTGGTGCCGAACTGGTCTTTGGCGGTCACCACCAGTTGGACGGTGGCGCCCACGGTGATGGCCGGACTC
>JAYVJS010000012.1:0-13520 GCA_043769075.1 Gemmatimonadota bacterium
CGAAGAAGCGGCTCGCCGCCCGTCAACCGAACCTTCTCGGCGCCCAGCGAGGCAAACACCCCCGTCAGCCGGTTCAGTTCTTCGAATGAGAGGATCGAGCTCCGCGGCAGCCAGGTGTACTCCTCATTCGGCATGCAGTACCCGCACCGCATGTTGCATCGATCGGTAACCGATAGCCGGAGGCTGCCTAACCGGCGCCCGAAACGGTCCAGTGCCGTCATCCGGCACCGCCCGTCGGCGCGCGGACGGGGTGTACCCCACCGACGGCAGTGGGGTCAACCCACATCTCGGATCCATCGGCGTACCGTTCGCGTTTCCAAATTGGGACTCGTTGCTTCACCGCCTCGATGACGTAACGGCACGCCGCGAACGCCTCGGCCCGATGCCCCGCCCCAACCGCGATGGCCACGGCCACATCTCCGACGACGAGTCGACCGAGACGATGGCGGAGTCCAACCGCAACCGGCCACTGGCGCTCCGCTTCCCCCAGGATTGTCACGATGGCCGCGTTGGCCATCGATTCGTAGGCCGAGTATTCAAGGTCGACCACACCCCGCCCTCCGTGGTGATCGCGCACCAATCCCACAAAGGTCGCGATCGCACCCCGATCGGCGGCACTTACGCTGGTGATCAAATCCGGAAGGTCGATTCGTTGGTGGACGAGGTGGATCAAGTCAACCCCCGGCCATCGGTGGTAGGACCGCCACCTCGTCGTTGCCCTGAAGTCGCTGTTCGTATCCGGCCTGCTCCAGGTTGACCGCTACGAAGGGCTGCTCCGGCAAGGAGTTACCTCCCGGCAATGCGCGGAGGTCCGAAACAAGGCGACCCACCGTTGCGCCTTCCTCGAATGACAATTCCAGCCGAGCGGTGCCGAGTAACTCCGCGTAGCGCGCGAACAGAAGGACGTGAACGGAGGGCATACGGGATAATGGGCAGGCCGGTCGAAACGAGCAAGGAACAAAAAAAAGCGAGCCCGAATGGGGCCCGCTCTCGATTTCGCTATCGGCCCGAGGACTTAGTTGTCGTCGTCATCATCGGACGAAGGCGGCAACGGGCCGCCGTCATGTTCCTCGGCCACCAACGCCCGTAACTCCTTGCTGGGCTTGAAGACCGGCACCGGCCGCGCGGCAACTTCAACTGGATCGCCGGTGCGCGGATTGCGAGCCATGCGGGTCTTCCGGCGACGGATCTTAAAGGTGCCAAATCCCCGCACCTCTATGTTGTGCTGATCTCGAAGGGCCAGTTTGATGGCATCGAGAAAGGCATCCACGACTCGCGCGCAATCTTTTTTCGAGATCAGCGGGCCCGCCGTCCGAGCCATGGCAGCGGTCACCTGCTCAACCAGATCGGCCTTCGTCATGCGTCCCCCATCAAGGGTCACGCCGCGTTGCCCAGGGTTCGGGCGGCATCTTCGGGACCGATAGTAGGGGCTTAACCGTTGTGTGTCAAGGGGTTGCGTCCCTGCAACGGTCCGGAGGCCATCAATTCGAGGAACTCGGCAAAGTGGGGGAAAGCGTCATGGGGGCCCGGCGCGGCCTCTGGGTGGTACTGAACAGCGAAGACCGGGAGGTACCGATGACGGACCCCCTCGACGGTGCCGTCGTTCAAATTGAGGTGAGTAACCTCCAGGTCTGGGGCCCCAGTGATGCCTTGGAGGCTCCCCGAAACAGCAAAGCCATGGTTCTGCGAAGTGATCAGGACCCGGCCACTCCGGAGCTCTTTGACGGGGTGGTTGCCACCTCGATGGCCGTAGGGGAGCTTGACCGTATGTCCCCCGAAAGCCCGGCCTAAGAGCTGGTGGCCCAAGCAGATACCAAAGGTCGGCAATCCGGTCGTCGCCAAGGACCGGATCGTTTCGATCGCGGGACCTAAGGCTGCTGGGTCTCCCGGCCCGTTGGACAGGAACAGGCCGTCAGGATTCCGGGCCTGGATGGCGGCGGCCGGCGTATCGGATGGGACGACGGTGACCCGGCAACCGGCGTTGGCCAGCATCCTGACGATGTTGCGTTTCATCCCAAAATCGATCGCCACGACATGAGGGCCCTTACCGCCCCCACTTTCCCCATAGACCTCCCGGGTGCCTGCCGCAGAGGCGAGGTCGAGGCCTTCCATCGTCGGCGAAGCGGCAAGGGCTGCGATCAAGGCCGGGGTGGGCGACTCTCCGGCAGCGATGACGCCCCGCATGGCGCCTCGCTCCCGGATGTGCCGGGTCAGCCGCCTGGTATCGACCCCCTCCAAAACGGGTATCCGGGCCTGGTCAAGCCACTGGTCCAACCCGCCAGTCGCCCGCCAGTTCGAATAGCTCCGAGCGAGTTCCCGGACGACCACACCAGCAACTTGGGGACGGCCCGACTCCATATCGTTGGGATTGATTCCGTAGTTGCCGATCATCGGGGCCGTCATCACGACGATCTGGCCGATGTAGCTCGGGTCGGAAAAGGTCTCTTGATATCCGGTCAAATTGGTGGTGAAGACAACCTCGCCGAAGCCGGGTTCGTGGCGGCCCCGGGCGGTGCCCGAATACCACGTCCCGTCCTCGAGCAAGACAAACGCGGGGCGCTCCGTCATTGGAGCGCCCCGCGGAATCGATCAATCGGCATCGGGCTCTACTTGGTTGCGGGGGCCGGCGTCGCGGGGGCCGGAGCCTCCGCCTTCGGAGTCAACAACGTCGTTGCCGCCGGGCCAGTCGTGGGCGGCAAGGCCGTACCGGTCGTCGCCGGGGCTTGGTTCAACGGAGCCGGCGCAACGGTACCCTGCCGGTTGCGCAGCTGTTGCTGCACGTCGGAAGCGCCCACGGCTCCCCGGGAGGCAATCAGGCTCAAAACCAGGGCCAAGAACATGAAGATGCCACCGGTCCACCATGACAGCGTGTGCAGGATCGTGACGGCCTGGCGCCCGCCCATCACAAGGTCGGTCGTGCCACCACCCAAGGACGCCATCCCGCCGCCCTGGCCGGCCTGGAGCAACACCACGGCCGCCAAGAGGAGTCCGTCGAGTACCAGCAACGTAAGTATGAACCCGTAGAGCATTTGTGACCTCGAATTAGCCGGGCAAGATAGCCGCCGACGTCAGGCTACGTCAAGATTTTCAACGATTCTCCGCCAGCCGGCCGGGTCAAGGCTAGCCCCGCCGACCAGCACACCGTCGAGCTCCGATTCGGCGAGAAGAGCGGCGGCGTTTCCGGCGTTGACGCTCCCGCCATAGAGGATCTGCGGGTCGGGATGCTCACGGCGGCGGAGCTCGGCCCGGAGGGCCGCATGGACTGCCGCAGCGTCCGCTGGGGTGGCGTTCCTCCCGGTTCCGATGGCCCACACCGGCTCGTAGGCCACGACGACCCGAGCTAGATCGACCGCCGGCAAGCCATCGAGGGCGGCGGCCAGTTGTCGAAGCACGACGGCCACCGTAGCGTCGGCCTCCCGCTCCTCGAGCCTTTCGCCGACGCAGAGCAATGGCTTCAGGCCACCGCCCAACAGAGCCTTGACCTTGCGAGCCGTATCCGGCTCCGTCTCGCCGAACACATGTCGCCGCTCGGAGTGCCCGACCAGTGCCACGGTGGCCCCGGCGGCCTGGGCCAGCGCCACTGACGTAGCGCCAGTAAACGCCCCCTTGGGCTCCCAGTACACGTCCTGGGCCCCGACCTCGAACCCGGTTCGCCCGGCCAATCCAAGGGCGACGGCCTCGATCGCAACTGCGCTTGGGAAGAACCAGCACGACCGTCGGCCCTCGGCCTCGAACCCCGCGAGAAAGGTTGCCAGGTATGCCCTGGCCTCCGTTGGACCCAGTTGCATTTTCCAGTTCGCGGCGAAAATCGTCCGACGGCGCATCAGATGTCGTCCAGGGCAGCGACGCCCGGCAGGACCTTGCCCTCGAGGAATTCGAGGGCAGCCCCGCCCCCGGTCGAGACGTGACTGACCTGGTCGGTCAGCCCCGCCTGCGCCACTGCCGCAGCCGAATCCCCGCCGCCCACAATCGTCACGGCGCCCAGTTTGGTGGCGTCGGCCATGGCCCGCGCGATCGACCGGGTCCCCTGATCGAACGGCGGCGTCTCAAAGACCCCCATCGGCCCATTCCAAACAACAGTCCCGGCTGCCCGAATCCGATCCCCAAAGTCCTTGGCAGTGGCCGGATCGATGTCGAGGACCGAGAAGCCGCGGGGAATCCGATCGCGGGGCACCGTGATCGTGGTGACACCTTCCTTGAGCTCGGGCGCCACGACCCCGCCCCGCGGAAGCACAAGTTTGTCGCCCGCTCGCTCCAAAAGCCCCTTGGCCAACTCGACGCGATCCGGCTCAACCAGGGAGTTTCCGGTTTCAAAGCCCATCGCCCGGAAAAACGTGCACGCCATCGCTCCGCCGATCAGCACTTGATCGACTTTCGGCAACAGGGCCTCGATCAGATCGATCTTACCGCTGATCTTGGCCCCACCCATGACCGAAACAAAGGGACGCTTTGGCTTCGACAGCGCACCGCCGAGATACTTGAGTTCCGTCTCCATGAGAAACCCGGAGACGGCCGGCTTTAGCAGCTGAGCGACACCGGCCGTCGAGGCGTGGGCTCGGTGGGCCGAGCCGAACGCGTCGTTGACAAACAGATCGCCGAGGGCGGCGAATTGTTTCGAGAGTTCGGGATCGTTGGTTTCCTCGCCCGGATAGAACCGGGTGTTCTCCATGAGAATGACGCCGCCCCGGGGCAGCCGCTTGGTCGCGCTGACCGCCGCCTCCGAGGCCGGGTTCTCGAGAAAGCTGACCGTAGCGCCAAGGGCTGCCTCCAATGCTCGAACGCAAGGGCGGATCGAGTGCTTCGGATCCGGACCCCCTTTGGGGCGGCCGAAATGCGACAGCAACACGACCCTGGCGCCCTTGTCACGGAGGTACTGGATCGTCGGGAGCGACGCACGGATCCGGGTGTCATCGGAGACGACGCCCTCTTTGACCGGGCAATTGAAGTCGACCCGAACCAACGCGCGCTGGCCGTCGAGACGGGCCGGATCGAGCGAGGCCAGCGTTCGTTTCATGCGCCGTGAGCTCCGATGTACCTCATGAGGTCGACACAGCGGGCGGAATAACCCATCTCGTTGTCGTACCACGACGAGACATGGATCAAGGTGCCGTCGATGACTTGGGTCGAGAGCAAATCAATGGTACTGGAGGCCATGTTGCCGACGTAGTCAATTGAGACGAGTGGCTCGTCGCTCACAAACAAGACGCCGTGGAGGGGGCCGGCCGCCGCGGCCGCCCGGAACGCTTGGTTGATCGCCTCGACCGACGTCGGCTTCTCGACGACGCAGCTCAAGTCGACGAGCGAGACATCGGCGGTCGGGACTCGGAGTGCTACGCCGTCAATCTTGCCCTTGACCTCGGGAATCACGAGAGAGGTGGCCTTCGCGGCCCCGGTCGTGGTCGGGATGATCGACATCGCAGCCGCCCGGGCTCGGCGGAGATCCTTGTGCGGCAAGTCCAGGATCATCTGGTCGTTGGTGTACGAGTGAACCGTGGTCATGAAGCCCCGAACGAACCCGAAGTTGTCTCGAACGACCTTGACCATCGGGACGAGGCAATTCGTGGTGCAGCTCGCGTTGGAGATCACAAAATGCTTCTTGGGGTCGAAGGCTTCGTGGTTCACGCCGTAGACGATCGTGATGTCTTCATTCTTTGCGGGCGCCGATATGATGACCCGGCGAGCGCCGGCCGCGAGGTGCAGGGCCGCGGGCTCCCGGTCGGTGAACCGACCGGTCGACTCGAGCACTACGTCGACTCCGAGTGCTTTCCACGGCAGCTTGGCCGGGTCTTTTTCGGAGAGCACTTTGATCGTACGCCCGTTGACGTGGATTCCATCGGGGGCGGGCTCAACGGTGCCAGGGAACTTCCCATGGACCGAGTCGTATTTGAGGAGATGGGCGAGGGTCTTGGTGTCCGTTAAGTCGTTGACGGCCACAATTTCTAGGTCAGAAACCTTGGCCATGGTCGCGGCCCGAAGGACATTCCGGCCAATGCGGCCGAAGCCGTTGATTGCCACCCGAATCGGCATTGCGAGACTCCCCTTTGCGTCGTTTAGTGTCATGTCGCCCGGCTCGCGCCGGCCAGCGGTAACTCGGCGCGGGCAAACGAAACGGCGGTGACCGCGGTGGCCCCGGCCTCTAGCAACGTGCGTGCCGCGGACACCAGCGTGGCCCCGGTCGTGAACACATCATCCACGAGCACGACCGACTCGGGCACTGCCCCGACCACACAGAAGGCGTTTCGGAGGTTGGCCTCACGCTCTTCAGGCGTCAACGTGGTCTGGGTCCGGGTTTCCCGGCTCCGGACCAACGTTGTTTCGCTGACGACACGGTTGGTTTTTCCGCCGATGGCCTGGGCGAGCTTGCCACTCTGATTATAACCCCTGAGTTGGAGGCGAGCCCCGCCAAGCGGAATCGGGATCAGGACGCCGGGGCCGCTAGCCGGTACCAGCCGGGCCACAGGCTCCGCCATCGCCGCCGCGATCCGATGCCAGCCATCGTACTTGAGCAAATGAACGGTCCGCCTAGCGCTCGGGTCCAGCCAAACAGCACTTCGGACGCCGCTCAATCCGAGCGGCCAGTCCCGACAAATCCGGCACTCGGTATCGGCATCGGTCGGCTGACCGCAGCGAGGACATTGAGGAAATGGCAGCCGCTGCCACCGGCTTCGGCACACCCCACAAACCAGCCGATCATCGGCGGTGTGCCCCGCCCGCTCATGGCACACCAAACAATGGCCCGGGAGGAGCCACCGCTCGGCGGCCCGAAACGCCTCAGCCGGTCCGACCAGCCACTGCCGCACGCATGACCTCAACCGGCGCCTTCGCCCCCGGGAACCACCGCTCGAACGCCGCCGCGCCCTGGGCCACCAGCACCTCCCGTCCGTCGACAGCCCGTCGGCCGGCGGCCTTGAGACGGCGGACCCACGTCGTCTCGACCGACCCATAGGCCAGATCGAGGCCGGCCGCACCGGCAGGAATTTGTTCGATTGGCATCGGGGGCGGATCGGCAGGGTCAAGTCCCAGTGGAGTACAGTTCACCACGAGCCCCACTGGTTCGCCAACCGACTCGGAAACCCCTAACCCCCGGAACCGGCCGGCCAAGGCCGCAGCACGCTCAGCCGATCGGGACCGGATCCCGACGGCAACGCCGAGGCTTTTCGCCACCAGGCCCGCGGCGACCGCACTGCCCCCGGTCCCGACGATGAGCCAAGCTCCCGACGGCCGGCCGACTGAGTCGAATCCAGCCCGAATGCCGATCCCGTCGGTGTCGTCGCCGACCAGCTCGCCGGCCTCGCCCCAGAACGTGTTGCACGTCGCCAACGGCAGCGCCGTTGGCGCCCGGACGATCGCGGCCGCCATCAACTTGTAGGGAATCGTGACATTGCCACCGCCCCCGGTCCGCGCCAGGGCCCCCATCAGCGAAGGGACCTCGGCCGCCTCAACCGGCAGGGCAACGTAGACCGCATCAAGCCCGAGGGCCCGGAAGGCGGCGTTGTGCATGGCCGGCGACAGGGAGTGCTGTACCGGGTTGCCGAGCAGCGCAAAAAGCCGAGTCCGCCCGGAGATCATCCCGACGCGGTCCCGGTGAGACGGTCAACGATTGCCGGCATCATTCCAGCAAGTGTCCGCAGGGTGGCCCGGTACTCGTCGAGGTCGCCACCGAACGGATCCTCGACCTCGGCCCGGGCCCCGGTGAGGCCGGCATACTCGCTGATCAAGTGGGCTCGGCCGGCGCCGCCAAGTTCCCGAACGCGGGCCAGGTGGGTCCGGGACATTGTCAGAATCAAGTGGCTCTCGTTCACGAGTGCCGGCGTCAAGAGCCGGGCTCGATGGGCCGAGAGGTCAAGACCATGCTCGAGGGCAACGAGATATGATCCCTCCGATGCCGGCGCGCCCTGCCAGGCTCCGGTGCCAGCCGACGTTGCGATGATATCGGGACGCCCGGCCTCTTCCAGCGCCCGGGTCAGCAATGCGGCGGCGAGGGGACTCCGACAGGTATTGCCGGTGCAAATCATCAGCACCCCGATCATGGCGCCAACCTTCCCACTGCCCGGCGGAGCTCATCCCGAGGAATCGCCCCCTCCCGAATCATGGCCGGCACCGCGGTGGTGCAATCGATGAGGGTCGAGGGCGGAACGTTCCCGAGCACTCCTCCGTCCAAGACGAGGAGGATCCCGGCGGCAACCGCCTCTGGAAACAGCTCCTCAATCATGGCGGCGCCCGGTGCCGTTGGCCCCCCAGGCCGATTGGCCGAGGTTGAGGTGATTGGGATATTGAGTGCGGTGACTAGGGCGGCCATCCCGCGATGCGAGGTGTGGCGAACCGCAACCCCGCCCTCACTGCCTCGAAGGCGGTTCGGCAGCTGCCCCTCGCCTCCCGGTAACACCAGGGTCAGGGGCCCGGGCCAGAACGCCTCGGCGAGCGCCCGGGCGGCGGCGCTGAACTCGAGGCCGACCGCCTCGGCCATGGCCCTCCCCGAGACCAACAGGAGGAACGGCTTTCGCGGAGGCCGGCCCTTGAGCGCGGCCAAGGCGTCGAGGCCGGTCTCGTTAGGCAGCGACCCGAGGCCATACACCGTTTCCGTCGGATACCCGATCAACCCGCCTCGGTCGAAATGATCGCGGACCACCACGGTCGCGTCCGCCACCTCCGCGTCGGTCCGAAACGGAATGATCATTGGAGCTCCCTGGCCATGGCGTCGGCGAGGACGAAATCAGCGGCGGACGTGACCTTGAAGTTGGAGGTCAGATCTTCAACGAGCGTGACCGTTGCCCCGAGGGCCTCGCAGAGCGCCGAATCGTCGGTCGCGACCCGGCCCTCTCGGCGAGCGGCAGCCAGGCCAGCGGCCAGCATTGCGCGCGGAAACCCCTGTGGGGTCTGGGCCCGCCACAGCCGCTCGCGAGGAATCGTTCCCGTGACCCGCACCGGGCCCGGACCGGCTGTTCCCGCTTTTAGGGTGTCACCGACGGGAACAGCTGCGATGGCGCCTCGGCCGGCCCGCGCTTCCGCGATCACCGCGCCGATCACCTTAGCCTCGACGAACGGCCGAGCTCCGTCGTGCACCAGAATGACGCCAATGTCGGAACCGAAGGCGGCGAGGCCAGCCTCGACTGAGTCCATCCGCTCCGTGCCCCCCTCAACGATCATGAGGCGCTGGTCCGTCAAGGAGACAAGCCACTCCGGCGGCGCGGCGGCGGACTCGGCCGGCAGGACCACCACGACCGTCCGAACGTCGGGGTGCGCGAGAAACGGCCGAACCGCGCGGAGCAACATCGGGACTCCACCGATCGGCCGGAATTGTTTCGGTACGCCGGCGCCGGCCCGCAGCCCCTGCCCGGCGGCGACGACGACCACGCCGACTTCAGGCCGCGAGGGCGCGAACGAGTTCATCGACATGGTCCAGTGCGATCGTCCGAATCCCCCCCGCCGAAGCGTGCCGCCCCGATCCGAAGGCCCGAAGAAAGCCGAGCCGCCCCGCTTCGGCCAAACGCCGATCGACGCCGCCGATCGGGCGGACCTCGCCCCCGAGGCCGATTTCGCCCATGAAGATTGCATCGGCGGGGGTCGGACGGTTCGTCAAGCTCGAGACCAGCGCCGCGGCGACGGCCAGGTCCGCTCCCGGCTCATTCAGCCGGACACCGGCACTGACTTGCACGAACACATCGAGATTCGCGAAGCTCTGGCCCGCCCGGCGCTCCAACACGGCCAGGAGCACCGCGAGCCGTTTCGGGTCCAAGCCGGTGGCGACGCGCTGGGGGGTGCCGTATCCCGAGGGCGCCGCCAGAGCCTGAACCTCGACCAGCACCGGCCGAGTCCCTTCCATCAGCGCGGTAATGGCGCTTCCGCTGACGCCGGCGGATCGGGCCGCCAAGAACACCGCGGACGGATTCGGAACCCCGACCAAGCCCCGTTCGGTCATCGAGAAGACCCCGAGTTCGTCGACGGATCCGAACCGGTTCTTGGTGGCGCGGAGTAGCCGGTAGTTGAGTGATGGCTCGCCCTCGAAGTAGAGCACGGTATCGACGATATGCTCCAATGTTTTCGGGCCGGCCAACATCCCCCCCTTGGTCACGTGCCCGACCACCATGACCGCCACGCCGGTTTCTTTGGCGAATCGCATCAATAGCGCCGCCGACTCCCGAACCTGGCCCACGCTTCCGGGCGCACTCTCGAGGGCATCAGTGAAAGTGGTCTGAATCGAGTCGAGGATCAGGAGATCGGCCTTGACTTCCCGGGTCGCGGCGAGGACCGCCTCAAGATGGGTTTCGCCCAGAACTAAGACCTCGCTGGCATCTTCGACCAGCCGGTCGGCGCGAAGCCGAATCTGCTCCGCTGACTCCTCGCCGCTCGCGTAAAGAACCCTTCGGCCCCCTTCGACCAACCGGGCTGAGGCCTGGAGCAGTAGGGTTGATTTCCCAATCCCGGGTTCGCCGCCAATCAGGGACATCGAACCGGGGACCAGACCGCCCCCAAAGACGAAATCAAGCTCCGGAATGCCTAACGACCAGCGATGGAGCTTCTCGCCGGCCACCTCGCCTAAGGTGGTTACCCGGGCCGGCCGTCGTGTCCCTCCCCCATCTTTGGTAGCCCGCCTGGGGCCGGCGGTAGCCGGAAGGCGCTCCTCGGCGACTGTGTTCCAGGCTCCGCAGGCCTCGCACCGCCCCGCCCACTTGGGGTGCTCGTGGCCGCACTCGGCGCAGAGGTACACCGACTTCGCGCGGGCCATCATCCGTAGCCGGCGGCGTCTCGAGAGGAGAAGCTGTCGAACCGGGTGTACTCCTTCGTAAACCGAAGGTTGACTTCGCCGGTCGGGCCATTGCGGTGCTTGGACAACATCACTTCGGCCAGGCCCTTCTTGCTCTCGTCCTCTCGGTCGTAATACTCAGGCCGGTGGATAAACATCACGATGTCGGCGTCTTGCTCGATCGCGCCCGAATCGCGAAGATCTGACAGCTGGGGGCGCCGGTCGCCCCCCCGCTGCTCCGACGCCCGGGACAGCTGAGACAGGGCCATGACCGGCACTTCAAGTTCTCGGGCCAGCGCCTTGAGCGACCGAGAAATATCCGAGACCTCTTGGACCCGATTGTCGGCGTATTCCGGACTCCGCATCAACTGGAGGTAGTCCACGATCACCATCCCGAGATCATTATCGGCCTTGAGCCTTCGAGCCTTCGATCGCATCTCGAGTAGCGTGATGGCGGGCGTGTCGTCGATCCAGACCGGGCATTGCCCCATCACGCCGGCCGCCCGGGCCAGGTTGGTAAAGTCGCGGTCCTTGAGCAGCCCCCGGCGGACCGCCTGGCTATCGACCCTCGCTTCGGCACAGAGCATTCGTTGGACCAGTGAGTCTTTCGACATTTCCAAGGAAAAGATGGCCACGCCGTGGCCCTCGTGGGCCGCGTGGGTCGCGATATTGAGGCAAAATGCGGTCTTTCCCATTGACGGCCGAGCCGCCACAATGATCAACTCCGACCGCTGAAACCCCGACGTCAGCTCATCCAAATCTGCGAAGCCGCTCGGAACTCCGGTAACCGATTTACCACTCTTTTGGAGCGTTTCTATGCGCTCCATGGTCGGCCACAACATCTCTTTGATGCGGGTAAACCCGTCCTGGCGGCGTTCCTGGGAAATTTTGAAGATCCGGGACTCTGCCTGATCAACCAGCTCGGCGGTTGGCAGCCGGGCATCGTACGCCTCGGTGATCGTTTTGGTGGAGGCTTCGATCAGCCGCCGGAGGACCGCTTTGTCTTTGACAATCCGGGCGTGGTGTTCAAGGTTGGCGGCGGTCGAGACCGACTCGACCACTTCCGCGACGTACTCCATCCCGCCGCAAAGCTCAAGCTCGTTGCGGCGGACCAACTCGTCGCGGAGGGTTACATGGTCGATCACCACCCGCTGTTCCGTCAAGGCGACCATCGCCCGGAACAATCTCCGGTGCGGTTCCTTGTAGAACATCGAGTGGTCGATTTGCTCCGCGGCCCGCAGGGCCGCATCCTGGTCGAGGATCATCGCCCCGAGGACGGCCTGCTCGGCCTCCTGGCTCCACGGTACCCCGCGGAGCGGATCAGGAGTCGATGAGTTGTCGGGCGATGCGGACGTCATCCCAGGTCGGCTTCTTCCAATTGGGGTTTCGGAGGAGGGCTGCTGGGTGATACGTAACGACCAGTGGCGTCCCTCGATAAGAATGCACCTTCTGGCGGAGATCGGATAGGCTCCGCTTACCCTGAAGGAGCGTCTCGGCCGCGGTGGCCCCGAGGGCGAGAATCACCTTGGGCCGGATCAAGGTCAGCTGGGCATCGAGAAACGGAGCACAACTGGCAATCTCATCAGGCAGCGGCTTTCGGTTCTGCGGCGGACGGCACTTCACCACATTGCAAATGAACACTCGCTCACGTTCGAGGCCGATGGCCCGGAGGATCTCAGTCAAGAGTTCGCCGGCCCGGCCGATGAAGGGACGACCGGTCTGGTCCTCGGTTTGGCCTGGTCCCTCGCCGACCAGGACCAGCTCGGCCTTTGGATTGCCTTCGCCCGGGACCACATGGGTTCGGCCCTGAGCCAGGAAGCAACTGGTGCAGCCTTTGGCGGCTTCGGCCACTTCCGCGAGGGTGCGCCATGGAAATGTGGGCGGCGAGGTCGGCCCGTCAATCGTCAAACCCGGACCCGGAATCGGGGGGGCGCCAACCCGCCAATCCTTGCCGGCGGCTTTCATCGGCGGCTCCGCAGCCGCCGGCGGCGATCCAGAGAGGACAACCTCGTTGCCTCCAAGCTCTACCTGCTGCTTCAGATACCGACGTCGGAGCTCATCCAAGGCGCACCTCAATGGCATTCATGATGGCTTCAGCAACCTCGGCCTTCGTCCCAAAAGGCACCTGCTGCCGGGTCCCGGCCGCGTCGATCAAGGTGACTCGGTTGGTGTCGACATCGAAGCCCGCCCCCGGTTCGGAGGCGTCGTTGGCGACGATCAAGTCGAGCCCTTTCTTGACC
Organism: Gemmatimonadota bacterium; assembly: GCA_043769075.1. Classification (GTDB taxonomy): domain Bacteria; phylum Gemmatimonadota; class Gemmatimonadetes; order Gemmatimonadales; family GWC2-71-9; genus SHZU01. The sequence continues at coordinate 12,985 of JAYVJS010000012.1, forward strand.
AACTTCGCGGCCGCCTTCGGGACCGCGTCTCCGGTTTCAAGCGCAAAGCCGACGATCACCGCGCCGGGTCGCCGAGCACCCCGAGTGGTCGCAAGTATATCAGCCGTTGCCTCGAATTCAATCGCGAGCGGGCCATCCTGGCGAGGTCGTTTGACCTCGAGCGGAGCGCTGGGCCGATAGTCGGCGGGGGCCGCCGCCATGACCAAGACGTCGGCGGCCGGCAGGGCCCCCCGGACCGCCGCTTCCAGGTCCGCAGTCGAGTCGATCCGCTCGACTTCGACCCCAACCGGGTCGGGCTCGGCGCTCGGGCCGGAAATGAGCCGCACCGATGCGCCTCGGTACCAAGCGGCTTGGGCGATCCGAAACCCCATCTTGCCGCTGGAGCGGTTGGTCACGATTCGCACCGGATCGATGGCCTCACGGGTCGGGCCCGCGGTCACCACCACGTGGCGACCGGCAAGCGGGGACGGCGTCGCGAGAGCCCGCCGGGCATGGTGGATGATGGTATCCGGTTCGCTCATCCGGCCGGGGCGATC
>JAYVJS010000013.1:0-6671 GCA_043769075.1 Gemmatimonadota bacterium
TCTACAACATGACCGGCCAGCCGGCCATCAGCCTCCCATTGCACCAAACCCCGACCGGACTCCCGGTCGGGGTTCAGTTCGTGGCCCCATGGGGCGACGAAGCAACGCTGTTCAACCTCGCCGGCCAACTCGAACTGGCGATGCCCTGGCATCAGCGAAAGCCGCCGGTCCACGTCACCAAACCCCTGCCCCGCTAAGGCGCCGTCCACCAAGTCCGGGGCCGCACCATGGCCCCGGCCCGGACCGTCCGAGCGTTGGCGACCACGTCGTGAACCCGAACGTAGTCCACCGTCCAATCGGCGAGGTGTTGGATCAGGGCCAGGGTCTCGATTTCCCGATCCGCGGCGGTCGCGCATCCTCCCCGTCCGTCCGTGTCGAACCAACTCTTCAGAAACGACTTTCGGGAGTGGCCCACCAGGATTCGAACGCCCAAGGCCCGGAACTCACCGATCCGTCGCAGCACCGCCGCCGTCTGTTCCCCGGTCTTTCCAAACCCGATCCCTGGATCGAAGATGACCCGGTCCGGCGAGATCCCGGCCCGTTCGAGTCTCGTTAGGCGATCTCCGCCCCACGCCAGCAGCTGACCGACCGGGTCGCCGGATCGCTCCAGCACCCGGGCTCGGTCCGGCGGAACCCCGAGGTGATGCATCGCCACCAGCCCGACGTCCGCGGCGGCTACCACAGTCACCATGGCCGGATTATCAAACCCGGTCACGTCGTTGATCCAATCGGTCCCCGCGGCAATCGCCAGGGCCGCGGTCGACGGATGGCGAGTATCAACCGACAGCGACGGGCCGGTACCGCGTGACCAGCGTTCCCGAAGCGACACCAGCACCGGTTCCAACCTCCTCCACTCCGTGGCCGGATCGATCGCCACGGCACCAGGCCTGGTTGACTCCGCCCCCAGATCAATCACCGTCGCCCCGGCCTCCGCCAACGCCACACTCTGCCCGATCGCCGGCCCGGGTTCCATCCATCGGCCGCCATCGGAAAACGAATCCGCGGTGAGATTCACGACCCCAACCAGTTCGGTCAAGCCCGCCGGAATCCGCCGGGTTCGGAACGGAACCAGCGTCGGCTCACACCGCCACGGTAGGGCCCACTGAGCCACCGACCGCACCGAACCGCTCGCCGGATCTGCAAGTGGCCATGCCGGCACCAAGTCGGCCGCGGGAAGCAACGCAAACGGACGAGTGAGGAGATCCCGGTGGGGCAACGTCAGCGTCGGCGTTGCCAGCGACACCCCCTCCACCGCCAACAGATCGATATCGATTTCCCGCGGCGACCACCGAGCCGCCGGCCGGCGACCGAGCGCGGCCTCGATCGCCTTGATCCAGACCAGCAACTGATCCGGACCGAGCCCGCTCTCCGCGACAACCGCCAGATTGAGGTAGGGTTGGTTCCACTCCGCCGCCGCCCCGTCAGGCAACAAGGCGTCCGACTCATAGATCGGCGACACGGCCGCCACCCGGATCCCGCGTGACTCGGCACGGCCAAGCGCCCGGACGGCCTCACGAAGGTGGCAGAGCCGGTCGCCGACATTGCTACCGATTCCCAGCAGCACCTGGCTCGTCGTCATTCGGTAATCGTCACTGAAGCGCCGCCCTCGAGGCCGTCGATTGGCGGATGCTCCTTGGTCACCTTAAGGGTCAGCTCGGCCCCCTCGGGAAGGAGGGGCCTCAGTTCATCGCGGATCGCCAGGGCCAGCCGTTCGAGGAGCCGGTACGAGCCACGGCTCGCCACCTCACGGATGACCAGGGCCAACTGGCCGTAGTCCACCGTGTGCTCAAGCTCGTCCGAATCCCCGGCCCGAGGTGTGACCGGCAGCCCTAGGTCCAGGTCAAACCGAATCATCTGGGCCAACAGCCGCTCGCTTGCTTCCCAGCCGATCTGGACCGGAAGGCGGAGTGCCGAGAGTCCAATACGGAAGGGCACGGGCTTACTCATTGTTTCTTTCGGATCTGAGGAAGTCTCAAGGTAGCGAGGGGCCTCGGACCGGAGAACCAATTCCGCTTCCGAATCCGTACGTTGTTGCCGATACTTCCGCTATGCGCGCCGACTGCAGAAGATTGGCCCAGGGCTGCAGAACGGCGGCCGCGGCCCTGGTATGGGTGACGGCCTCGGCCAGCGGCCAAACCTCACACCTTCCGCTCCGAAGTTTGACTGGCCCGAACGGCGAGTTCATTCACGACGCCTGGCACGGGAGTCGAGCGGAGTTCCCCGACATCGGCGCCGCGGCCCTCGCTCAGGATTCACTCGGGTTTCTGTTGGTGGCAACGCCCCGAGGAATCTATCGGTTCGACGGGCGCCAGTTCCTGGGGCCGTGGACCTTCCCGTTCAATGGCGCCGAGACTATTGCTCTCGATCAAGATGGTTCTCTCTGGGCCGCCGGTCAGGACCTCGTGGGCCTCGCCCGCCGACTTCGGGACGGCACCGAAAGGCCTATCCTGCTCCCCACCGGCAAGGCGGTTGGACCGGTCGGAGGCATGGCGCTCGCGCCCGACGGCTCCCTGTATTTCAGCTGCGCCCAAGGAATCTTCGTCGTCCGCGGCGGCGATCCCGTTCTACTCGCTGCCCAGTCATTGGCGGGGCCGATGGTTGTGGCCCCAAACGGGACCCTCTGGGTCGGGGCTCTTGGCCTCCAGGAGCTTCGCGACGGATCCCTGGTCGCTCGTCCGGATTTGTGGAACCCGTCGGGCGGGAACCTGCCAACGGCGCTGATGTTCGATCGAAGCGGAAACCTTTGGATCGGCGGCAATGACGAGTTGATCATCGTGCCCGCGCCGGGCCGGGCTGGAGGCGGCGCGGTTCGCCGGATCCCCAAAACCGACCTGCGGCTGTCGGGGGCGATCAGTAGCCTCCTCGAGGATGACCGGGGCCAAGTCTGGATCGGGACCGCCGGCGGTGGCCTAGGGCGGTACCGGGACGGACAGATCAGCCGCCTCACATCGGGCGAGGGGCTCAGCGGCGACTTCGTCACCGCACTGCTCCAAGACCGGACCGGTAACATCTGGATCGCCACCAAGAGCGGACTCGATCGGCTCCGGCCTCGTGGCATCCGAAACCTCACCGCGAGGGACGGCCTCGGCGACACCGATGTCTGGTCCGTCGCCGTTGATCCAGGTGGAGGACTGTTGGTCGGCACCGAGCACGGTGGGATCAGCCGAGTCCGCAATCGACTCGTCACGCCCCTGCGGGATGCCCAAGGCCTGCCGCTCAACCAATGGACTGGAGCGCTCGAGTTCGGCACCGACGGCACCCTGTACCTCGGCTCCCAGCGCCCGGAAGCCACCTGGCGGCTGGACCCCAACGGAGCCCTGATCCGCTGGAAATCGGCCGGCCAACGCGATACCCTCGGCCGGGCCTACTCCTTTCTCGCCGATCCTGACGGCAGCTTGTGGGTAGCCGGCACGTCCCACCACGGGACGCTGTTCCGTCACCGCGGCGGCACGGTGACGGAGTATTCGGACCGAGCCGGGAAAATCACCGAGCCGATTTGGAACATCGTCCGCGACACGGCCAGGACCCTGTGGGTGGCCGCCGGGGCGCTCTACCGGCTCAGCGGCGACAGCTTGGAACGGGTCTGCAGTGTCGCTAAACCCGAGCTCCTGTCCGCCATCCTGCCGACGGTCGAAGGCGTTTGGTTCGGCGGCGGGAACGGCTCCGCGCTCAGCCTCTATCGAAACGGTCGCTGTCGCACCCTTCGGGGCAGCGGCGTTCCCGCCACGGACGTCTACACGATCGAGCGGGATCACACCGGCCGGATTTGGGTCGCGGCTACCGAAGGCTTAATTGCCTACGACGAGAGCGAACTCCTCCGCCGGGCCGCCGACTCTCTCGCCCCGCTCACCGCCCGGGCCTTTGACCGGCTCGATGGCATCCAAAGCGCCGAGTTCAACTCATACGGCGACTCGCCAAGCGCGATCACCAAAGAGGGGACCCTTCTCTTTGCAAGCGCGGGTGGCCTGGTCGTGGTCGACCCCGGCGGCCTGCCTCACAACACCGTCCCGCCGCGGCCCTTGATCCTGTCCGCTTTTGTGAATGATTCTGGGTATGCTCACGATCGCCCGATCTCGGCGCCACTCGGCCACCGTAAGGTCGAATTCACCTTCACCGCGCCGTCGTTGAGCATCCCCGAGCGACTCCGGCTCCAATACCGACTTGACGGAAGAGACAAAGACTGGACCGAGGCCGGCGACCAGCGGCGGGTCGTCTACTCGGGATTGTCCGGGGGCGACTACACCTTCCGGGTCCGAGCCGCCAACGAAGACGGAGTCTGGAGCCTTGTCGAGGCGACTATTCCCCTCCGGCTCTTCGCACCGTTCACCAGCACCTGGCCGTTCTACGGGCTGCTTGGCGCAATTCTGCTGGCCAGCGGATTCGGGGTCGGCGCGGTCCGGAGTCGGGTGGCCGCCCGGAGGCAGGAGCAACTCGAACAGCTGGTCGAACGCCGGACCAGGGAACTCGCCGACGCCCGGGATCGGCTCGAAGAACGGGTTGCCGCTCGCACCGCAGCCCTAGCGCAGGAAAGCGCTGACCGTCTCAAAGCCGAACGAAGTCTCCACGATGCCCAGCGGATGGAGAGTGTGGGACGGCTGGCCGGTGGAGTGGCCCACGACCTCAACAACATGCTTACCGTCGTCTTGGGTAACGCCGACATCCTTCGCGAATCGCTGGCGGACACCGCCGATGCCGAAGAAGTGGCCCAGATTATCGGAGCCGGAACCCGCGCCGCGCGGCTGACCAGTCAACTGCTGACGTTCGCCCGGCGACAGGTCGGACAACCCAAAGCGGTTCATTTGGACGAACTCATTCGCGATCTCCAGGTGATGCTCCAACGTCTCGCCGGCGAGCAGGTGACCCTGGAGATCATGTCCTCGTCGACGCTTGGGAGCATCTGGGCCGACCGGGGGCAAATGGAGCAGGTCCTGGTGAACCTGACCATGAACGCCCGCGACGCGATGCCGAACGGCGGGACCTTGACCATCGAGACGTCCGACACCGAGTTGTCGCCCGCCGAGGTGTCCGAACGGCCGGGTGTCGAGCCCGGCGCCTACGTTCGCCTGGTGGTTCGGGACACCGGCGTCGGCATCGAACCGCATTTACTGGCGCACGTCTTCGAGCCCTTTTACAGCACCAAAGAGGCCACGAAGGGCACCGGCCTCGGCCTGGCAAGCTGCTTCGGGATCACGAAACAATGGGGTGGCCACATTGCCGTCACCTCGGAGATCGGCAGGGGAGCCACCTTCGAGTTGCTGTTCCCGCGGGGTGTTCAGGATTCCGCGCCCGAGGAGGTCGGCTCGCCGACCCCCACTATTGCGCTCGCAACCGGAGAACGGATCCTGTTGGTCGAAGACGAACCGGTGGTCCGCCAACTCGCGCGCCGGATTCTCGAGTCGTCCGGCTACCTGGTCACCGAAGCCAGCGACGGCGAAGAAGCCATTGCCCGACTGAGCGCGACCGACCTCGAAATCGACCTGGTGCTGTCGGACGTGGTAATGCCGAGGATGAACGGGAAGGCCTTGGCCGATCAAATCCGAAAGACCCATCCTTCGCTCCCGGTACTCCTGATGACCGGATACTCTCACGACGTTCTGGCGGAGAACCTGCTGCTCGATCCAGCCTACCGGGTCGTCGGGAAGCCGTTCAACCGAGCCACCTTGCTCAATGAAGTTCGTCAGGTCATCGGGACGAATTCGGAGTTGGCACGGCCCCAAACCACCATCCCAACGGCCCCGTATCCGAGCTAACAAATCGCCCCGGTGCGTCAGGCAGGTCGAACAACAGTGTGTTGGCTGGCACCTCGCGCCGAAACCCGGTGCCACACGACCAGACCCCAGCCCGGACCGTAAACAGCCCAGGGCACCGAACCCGCTCATCCCGCGTGGCCTCAGAATGAATGGCCCGCATCACCCCGGTACCACCCCTGACCATCAGATTGAAATCCCGCACCGGACCCTCAATCAGGGCGCACGTCGGGGGAGGCGCTCCGTTGAACCGGACCGGAGGGTCGCCGACGACCACCCGCCGCGTTCCCTCGGTCAATCCAAGCAGAACGCCCCGGCCCTCGAGGATCGCAAACCACCGCTCCACCCCTGGAAACGCCGAGAACGGACCGTCCCGCTCGATGTCGGCGACGCTGACTCGAATCGTCCAATCCGGCCCGGCCGGCCAAGCCAGCAGTTCCCGAGTCTGCCCCCCGCCGTTTCGCCATGGCGTGGGCGTCACATCATCCGCCCGAATCTCGATCATCGAGCCGCCCGGAGCCAACGGTACACCGGCACGCCTGTGGCGGCCAGCGCGACCCCGATCAGGGTGTCAAACGGCTGGTAGCGAATGGCGCTGACCAGAAACGCCGCCATGACGACGATAAAAACCACCGGCGTGACCGGATATCCCGGCGTCCGGTAACCCTGCGGCGGTCCGTGGCGCCGCCGGAGCCTGATAATCGCGGCCACCATTAGGATGTTCGCCAACTGGAGCGGGACGACGAAGAAGTTGACCAGGCGTGAAAACGACCCGAAGAACAACAGCGCCGCGATTGAGGTCAGCGCGGTAAAGACGATCGCCCCCGAAGGTACGGCGGTCCGTGACGACACCCGGCAGAGTCCGCCGAAGAACACCTTCGCCACCCCTCGAGCGGGCCCGACGTGTTCCGCCGCCAAGGTGAA
>JAYVJS010000014.1:0-7417 GCA_043769075.1 Gemmatimonadota bacterium
GGCTTGGATCGGGCTCGACGGCGTCCCGGATCCGGCAAATGGTGGTCCCCCTCGGCGCCACCTTTGGCGCCGGCCGCCTCACGGTGGATTTGGGCTCCAACTACGCGGTCAGCCGGTTCGGCGGGGCCGACACGGTCGGTCGTGAGATCAAAGGGATGACCGACACCCAAATCCGGGCCAGCTATCTCTTCGGTCGCGATCTCCTGGTGGCCTCGATGATGGTCAACCTGCCGACCGGCCAATCGAAAGCCAGCGCGGCCGATTTCCCGGTGCTTGGGGCGATTTCATCGGCCTTTCTTCCATTTCCGGTGAGTGCCTACGGGGCGGGCCTTTCGGTCACCTCGGGCCTGGCGGTCGCGGTGCCGGCCGGAGCGTGGAGCCTCGGCCTGGCGGGCAGCCTCCGATGGACCGGAGAGTTTACGCCCTATGTCGATGCCAACGGACCGTTCACCTATCAACCCGGCATCGAAGGCCGAATCCGGGCAGGGGTCGATCGGATCGTCGGGCGGTCGCGGGTGACGGCCGGTCTGACCTACAGCACTTTCGGAACCGATCAGTTTGCCGGCGGAACCGCGAGCTCCGGGCGCTACCAACCGGGGAACCGTTGGATTGCCGAGCTCGGCGGCGTTGCCCCGGTCGGCCGCTCGGCGACGGTGGCGATTTCGGCGTGGCACTACGTCCGGAGCAACGGCGATTCCGGCCGGGTTTCGGTCGCCAATCGGGAGCGGGTCAGCTCCGTTGGGGCCCGCTTCAACCTGCCGCTCGTTACCGGACTGGACCTCGACTTCGGCCTCGATGGTCGGACGGCTCGGATGGGTACGGCCCCAGGTCAGGCTGTCGGGGCGGAGCTTGGATTTGGGCGTTCGCTCGGTCGGCGCGCCACCTTACTCCCCTCGGTCCGATATGACGTTGGGACACTCGATACCGGCGTGAAACGGCGGGATGTACGCGGGTTTTCATTTGCGGTGTTTATTCGGAGTAGATAGAAGTACTACTAACAGCCTAACGCTGTTTCTTGACGGACCGGCCCGCTTCGGGTACGTTGACGCCGTCCCGACCCTAACGGTCGGTTTGAAGAGGAGCAGGCGTGGCGACCGAACTTGGTGGGATGCAGGTCACATCGTTGTTAGAGGCATTGCCTGGGATTGCGGCGGTTTTGCGGAACCCGGTCGCCGACGCCTTTGTTGGCTTGATTCGAGCTGGGGCACGGCTGAGCGAGTTCAATGTCGCCGACGCCGAGGAGATCCTTCGCTACGCGGTTCGCCGGACTCTCATGACTCAGGACGAGACCGACCGGATCCTCGCCGACGTCAAAGAGGCCAATGAGCGCCGGGCGGAACGGGCACTCGAGCGAGAGAAGGGCAAAGCAGCGAAGAAGGCCGCCGCGTCGGTCCCGAAGCCCAAAGCCAAGCCAAAGGCGGTCGCGGTCAAGAAGCCGGCGGCAAAGGTCAAGCCGGCCAAAAAGAAGAAATAGCCCTCTCAATAGCTTCAGGTCAGTTCTCGACTGCCCGTTTCGGAGCTCCAAATCATGGTCACCGTTCTTCTCGCGTTGGCCGTTGCGCAACCCCCGGCCCAATCCGTTTCCCGCCTGGTGATCGAGCCCGCCCAGGCCAAGCTCTCGATCGGCCGTGGCGTGGTATGAGTCGAAAGACGGCGGGAGTCACAATATCTGGGTTGCCGGCGACACCCTGTTTCTGGGCGACTATCAGGGCGGACTCCGAATCATCGACGTCAGCGGAGAGCTTCGGGGCGACCTGCTCCGCCAAGGTCGAGTGATCGGGAATGTCTCGACCGGCGACAAGGCCGGCCACATTCCAAATGTGCCCGGGGCCTGGGGGGCGATCTACCAAAACGGCAAGATTTACGTTCCCGACGTGAATTCGGGCCTTTGGATTCTCCAAATTGAGCCCAAACGGCAACTTACGCCTTAGGTCGCCGGAACGTATCTTCGAACGATGTCGACCTTACCGCCTAGTCTCGTCATCCGGTCCTTTCTCGACCGGGCGGAGGGGCTGTCCCACTTTCTCCTTCGCGCCGGTGAGGCGCCTCGGTTGCTCGCGTTCGATGACGCCGCCGGCTGCCCGGTTGATACCGCTCTGGCGGCCCTTGAGTGGACCGGGGCAGTCGGGATCCTCAAGGAAGACGATATGATCCAGGCGGTACGCCTGACGAGTGAAACGGCCGCTGCCGTTGTCGAGCGCAAGATCGACGGGAACCGCCAGTTCGTGTACCTGGGACCGCGCCTGGATGCCCCTCCGATGGACGTCTTCGAGGGCCGGGTCCTGTTTGACGAACCTGGGGTCAAGGCCGTCGAGTTCTCGCAACGAGCTCATGCGCTGGCTCACTTCCTCCGGGCTACGTCGGGCACCGGATCTCTCCTCGCCATTCTGGGCCGGCGGGCGCCGGAAGTGCGATACGTTCGCCGATGGCTCCGCGCCATCGTCCAGGAACTCGACGGCCAGCGGCTCTGGGTTGGTGGCTGGTTTGCTGCCAGCGCGGCCGGCGCCCTTTTCTGTACCACTGACCCGGAGCCGAGTTTTCGTTACATAGAAGTTGGCATCGAACCGTAGCATTATTGGTCGATTTGCCTGGGAATATTGTGGATACACAGTTTCAACATCAGTGAATAACCTCCATAATCAGTTGTCAACAGTATCGTTATGACTCAACAATCCCCTCTGTTCGCTGCGTGTAACCCGAATAAAATCAGGCGCTTGCGGGCTTTGTCCCCGATCCTGAGCTTGGGGATCGGATTGGGGACATCGGTTTCCAAGCCAAGGTTCGATGGGGGAGCCCGAATGCGGGTCCACCCGCTCCGATCTGGCGCCTCGGAGTGCTTTGCGGAGATCCGCAGCGCCTGGGTCTGCGTTTACCTAGCGAACGGCCGCGACTGGTGAAAACTGGTGCGGCCGTTTGCACGTCCAAGACTTTTTCTCTCAAGCGTCTTAGGTTTTGATCGCAGTTGAACAGGACGGCGTTTCAGATTCGGGGGTCCCAAGATGACGATGTCGTATGCCGTAGCAGCTGACCGGAAAATGACGCTATTGATTGCCAGTGAACGCGAACCGCTTACTCGAGCCCTGGTCGACTCCCTCCGGGCCCAAGGACACCAGGCCATGGTCCAGGAGAACGGTGCGGGGGTCGCTGACGCCCTGGGCGTTCCCGGTCTTGATGCGGTCATTCTGGACGCCGACTTGCCGGGGGTGGATTGGGATCAGCTTCGGTCGGCGTTGATTCCCAACCGCCCGGTGGTTCCCGAACCGCTCGACGTGGTCGAGCGCCGGCACATTGCTGCGATGTTGCGCTATACCAATGGGAACCGGCGCAATGCCGCCCAGATGCTTGGGATAGCCCGCTCGACGTTGTTGGCGAAGCTCCGGAAGTACGGCCTCGATACCGACTAGGCCGTTCAGTCCAGCCGCAGCCGTCCGAGCCTGGACACGACGATTTGGCGGCTGGTCGTTCCTCGGCTCAGCACCATTGTGACGTTCCCGGCCCCGACGGGTAGACCGTCGGGGCCGTAGACTATCGAATAGTCAGTCGGCGTGATCGTGACGCTCGATCCCCGAGGACCGGGTTGGCGGCGCACGATCGAGGAGTCCCCGCCCAGGCGCCGGACGACGATCGAGTCGGGGCTGACCCACAGTTCCACTCGCCCCCCAAAGGTCCGGGCGGCCGACTGGGCCTCTCGGTAGGACCGAACCACCGCTCCCTGGGCTTGAACGACGGCCGCCCGATCGGCGGTCCCGGCAGCTGCCTGGACGACCGTTCCGGTTAAGATCGACATGGTGGCGAGCACCACCAGAGCTTCGAGCAGGGTCATTCGGCGGTCCTCGGTAGTCGGCTGGTTGAACGCCAGGCTAAGCTACCGGGGCCGCTTGGTTTCCAGGGACCCTTTTTTCTGGAAACCTGCCTCAATAACCGCAACCATTCGGCCGGGACCCTTCCGCTCTGGCGCAACTGGCCCATCTTTCACCTTGGCCTGCGTAGCGCAGGTCCGGGTCTTACTCTCGACGGAGGTTTTGGCACCATGGGAATGCTGATCGTTCTTGCGTTGGTGGTGGTAGTAGCGCTGTGGGTCATGGGCGCTTTCAACGGCCTCATCGCGCTTAAGAATCGGGTCTTGAACGCTTGGAAGCAGATCGACGTCCAACTCAAACGGCGTCATGATTTGATTCCGAATCTCATCGAGGCCGTCAAAGGTGCGATGAGCTTTGAGCGGGACACGCTCGAGGCCGTCATCGCCGCTCGCAACAAAGCCGTTAGCGCCGGCGCCCAAGGCGTCGCGGCGACGGCGAAGGCGGAAGGTGAGCTTTCCGGTGCGTTGGGCCGGCTGTTTGCCCTCACGGAGAATTACCCGGACCTCAAGGCCACGGCCAACATCGGGCAACTCCAGGAAGAGCTGACCAGCACCGAGAACAAAATCGCGTTTGCCCGGCAGCTTTACAATGACGAGGCCACGCTTTACAACACCAAGCAGATGCAGTTCCCGACCAATTTGGTTTCGGGACTCGCCAAAGCGACGCCGGCCGAGCTGTGGCAAATCGAGGATCCAGCCGAACGGGCCGTGCCGAAGGTCGATTTCGGGTTCAAGAAGCCATAGGTTCGAGTGAGTGAAGGCAACCTGTTCGAACAGCAGGCCGCCAACAAACGGCGGTCTGCCTGGCTCACGGCCGGATTCGTCGTCTTTACCGCGTGGGTAGGTTTTGGCGGGGACTTCGGGTTTTACCTCCTAACCCGCGACGGTCCGCCAAGCAACTACCATCATGTAATTCCGTTTATCGGCCTGGCGGCTTCAGCGATCGCGGGCGGGATCGCATTTTTCTCGTGGCGATTCGGGCCTCAACAGGTCCTCAAAGCCGCCGGGGCGTCGGAGTTGGTCGAAGCTGCGACGCCCGCCCAAACCCAACTCATCAACGTCGTCCACGAGATGGCGATCGCGTCCGGGTTGCGCCCCCCGAAGATCTGGGTCATTCCGGATTCCGACCCCAACGCTTTTGCGACCGGCAACGATCCGGACGCCGCCCATGTCGCGGTGACCGAGGGCCTCCTCGCGGCGCTGAATCGAGACGAACTGCAAGCAGTGGTGGCCCACGAGATGGCTCACATCCGAAACTACGATGTCCGGCTGATGACGCTCCTGGCTGGAATGGTCGGGGCGATCGTTCTGATGTCGGACCTGATGCGGAATTTTCTTCGGTTTGGGGGCCGTATTGACGGGCGAGGTCATCGGGGCGGCGACAACAAGAAGGACGTGAATCCCCTTGCGCTCCTGGTATTGGCCCTCTGGCTCGTGACCCTGCTGATTGCACCCCTGGTCTCCCGTCTGCTGGCAATGTCGGTCAGCCGGAAACGGGAATACCTCGCGGATGCCACCGGGGCCCAGTTCACCCGTAATCCGATGGCGCTGGCGAGCGCCCTCGAGAAGCTCGACGCCGCGTCGGCGGCGACCCGTTCGATCGCCAGGGGGGCGGCCCACATGTGTATCGTCGATCCGGTGGAGCGGCGGATCGCGTCTCACGAGGGATTCCTGGGCCGGTTTGCGAGCCATCCGCCCATTTCAGCTCGCGTGGCGCGGCTGAAGGGGATGGCGTTCCAGCAGTCGAAAGACTGAGGAGACCGTCGTGTCGTGGCCCATTGTCGCCGGCGGCGTGGGGCTTGGAGGGCTGCTGGGACTGTGGCTGACCCGCCGGGCTCTCCGTCGATGGGGCGCCCGGACCCGGCTCGAATTCCGGGCCCGGCTTGACCGGTACAAGCTCACCGAGAGCAAGCGCGTCAAAGCGGATCTGCGAGCCGACCCGATCGTCGGGCAAGCGATCGACGACCAGGTGACCCGGACCGGCGAGTCTCGGGGCTTGGTTGCCCGCCAGGTCGATCGCTATATCGAGGAAATCGTCCCGTTCTTCAATGTGCTTTCCTACTACCGGCTTGGCTACAATCTGTCGAAGCTGCTCACCCGGCTCTTCTACAAGGTTACCGTCGAGTATCACGACCATCGGGCGTTGTCTCGGATTCCGAAACGCGATGTCGTCCTATACCTGATGAACCATCGCTCGAACATGGACTACGTTGTGGTAACGTACGTGCTCGCCCAAGTTGTCAGTATCAGCTATGCCGTGGGTGAGTGGGCCCGAACCTGGCCACTCGAATACATCTTCAAGAGCTTCGGAAGCTACTTCATTCGACGGAAGTTTCGCGACCCGCTCTATCACACGGTGCTGGAGCGCTACGTCCAGCAAATTACTCGGCATCGGGTGACCCAAGGGATCTTTCCCGAGGGCGGGCTCAGCCGGGACGGAACGTTGCGTCCCCCGAAAATCGGGTTGTTGGACTACGTCGTCGGAACGCTCAAGGACCCCGGTTTCGACGGGGATATCTGGCTCGTGCCGGCGGCGATCAACTACGACCGGGTGCTCGAGGATCGGACGCTGACCAGGGAGCTGGTGGTGGGCGCCCCTCGTCGGCCCTATGTGGCGCAACTGTTCGGTTGGATTGGCTTCGCGATTTGGAACGGGTTTCAGCTTCTTCGAGGCCAACAGCAACGGTACGGCCGGGTGGCGGTCAATTTCGATGCCCCGATTTCGGTGCGGCAGTGGCTGGCGGCCCAGCCGGTCGCGGTACTCGACCTACCGCGGGAGGAGCGGTTGCCCGAGATCCAGCGACTGGCTCAGTTGGTCCTTGACCGAGCGGGGGCTGTCATTCCGGTCACCCCGGTCTGCTTCGCGTCGGCGGCGCTCTTGTCGTTTCACTCGAGCCTCATTCCGGAAGGGGCGTTGTGGATTCGCCTGGCTGAGCTCAAAGACCGTCTCAAGGACACCAATGCGAGGATGATCCGGTCGGAGTTGACGGTGACCGAGGTCTGGGACCGGGCCTGGCGGACCTTTCGGTCGAGGCGGTGGGTGGTTCGCGAAGGGCCGAATTTCATCGTGTTACCTGATGCTCGACCGCTGCTCGAGTACTACGCCAACTCCATCGCCCACCTCCTGCCGGAAGAGATCCGATTTGACCTGACGCCGGCATTCGGGGTTGATGAGACCTTACCGCGACTCGGCCGACAGCCGCGCTGAGGCGGCTTGGCCTACCGTCGGGCGTCCACCGTCTCCAGAATGTCGTTCATGAGGGTGCTCGGGTCGAACGGAACCGAGATCACTCGATCGACGCCAGCCGCGGTGGCGCCGGAGCTGTCGCCGGCGATCAACGCGATCAGCGCGTAGCCCCGATTGGCCCCAGGCACGAAATCACTCAATGCCGCAATTGGGTCGGCCCCGCCCGGGGTCGCCACGATCACGAGGGTGACGCCGAGCCGATTGGCGCCGGTCGCGAGCTCGCTCGCGGAGCTGACCCGTTCGACCGTAAACCCGGAGTGCCGAAGCAATAAGGCGACCACCCGAGCGGCGTTCTCATCGGCGATCCGAAG
>JAYVJS010000015.1:0-4289 GCA_043769075.1 Gemmatimonadota bacterium
CCGTACTGCGCGCACCAGGCCATCCTGGCGGTGACCACGGCCGAGCCGAAACGCGCCAAGGCCGGATCGAAGGCCGCTGCCGTATCGGCTTCCTGCCGCCTCAGCGCGGCGTTCCGCTGCATCAAGGCCCCGCGGTATTGGCGCAACGCCCGGAGGTAGCCCGGATCGGCCAGGGCGAGCGTTCGGTCGAGAAACTGACGCCGTTCGCTGGCTCCGCCGGAAACAAGGCTGACGTCGCCCGGGAGAAACGCCACGGCCAACCACTCCCCGAGCGAGTGACCAACTCGTTCGACCTCGGCCCCGTCAGCGACCAATCGCTTCCGGCGGCCGGCCGTGAGATAGCTGGCCTCGAGCCTTCCCCCGCGGTGGTGCCGCTCAAAATCGATGGCCACGTGAAAGCCTGGTTCGCCGAATTGGACCAAGTCGGCATCCCGGGCGCCGCGTACGCTTCGGTACAACACGGGGTAGTACAGCAACTCCAACAGATTGGTCTTGCCGTGGCCGTTGTCACCCAGGAAAACCGCTCCCCCCGGGGGCAGCGCGAGGTCGAGGCGCACCAAGTTCCTGAAGCCTCTGGCCTCGATTCGGACCGCCCGCATAGGAGGAGAAATTTAGCCGGGCGGAGGCTTGGATTCTACCCTATTTTCCTTCGAACTTTGGGGGCCGCTTTTCGAGAAACGCCCGAGTCCCCTCCGACGCATCCTCGGTTTCGAACAGGACCCCGAACATCGTCGTCTCGAGGGTCAGCGCGTCATCGATCGCCATGGTCTCCGAGAGGTTGGCCAGTTCGATGCACGCGGCCACCGCGAGGGGGGCATTGGCGATAATGGCCCGGGCCAATTTCTCCGCCTCGGCCAGCAGTTGGTCGGCCGGGTAGACCCGATTGACGAGGCCGATCCGGTCGGCCTCCTTGGCGTCGATCATCCCGCCGCTCGTCAGCAGCTCGAGGGCCCGGCCCTTTCCGATCAGCCGCCCAAGCCGGATCGTCCCGCCATATCCCGGCGGGATGCCGAGCTTCACTTCCGGCTGGCCGAATCGGGCGTTCTCCGACGCCAACCGGATGTGGCAGGCCATCGCCAATTCGCACCCGCCGCCGAGGGCGAATCCGTTGACCGCCGCGAGATAGGGCTTGGAACTCTTTTCGATGCTTCGGAAGATCCCCGAGCCTTTGGCGGAAAGCCGCCGGGCGGCGATGCCCTTGAGATCCCGAAACTCGGCGATATCCGCGCCGGCCACGAACGCCTTCGGCCCGGCTCCGGTGATGATGGCCGCCCGGATCTCAGGGAGCTGGCGGACCCGGTCGATCGCCCCGCCGAGATCGGAGATGACTTGCGCATTGAGTGCGTTGAGCTTGTCAGGGCGGTTGATCGTGATGACGGCAATGCCGTCACGGATCTCGAAGAGGATAGTGGAGTAGGTCATCCCGAAAAGTAGTTGGATCGTCGCTGCGGAGGCTATCATTCAGCGACTCTCACCTGGAGCAAACGCTCGATGGGGCCTTTGGGCTGGCTGGTGGCCGGCGCCGTCGGATTCGCGGTCCTCCAGGTCCTCTCGCTTTCCATCGTGCTCCGGTGGGGGGACGAGCGGACGGTGGGGCTTCGCTACTACGGCCTTTCCACCGCGGCACGGAACCGGTTCAAGCGAACGCTCCGGATTCAGGCTCGGCTTTTGACCCCGATCCTCCGGCTTGGCAGGCGGTGGATGCGGCTCGACTTTCGGACGGCCGGTTTCCAGTATCGCGGCGTGGCCGGGCCGTCGGGAAGTTGCTCGCCGGCAACGTTCGCGGCGGCTGCCGCCTACCACCCCCGGCCCGAAGACGTCTTCGTGGTGACCCAAATGAAGTGCGGTACGACCTGGATGCAGCACCTGGTGTTTGAGGTGGTCCACCGGGGTCGTGGCGATCTCGTCGCCACCGGCACGACGCTGTATTCGCAAAGCTGTTGGCTCGAGGGCCGCAAAGGTGTTCCGATCGATCGAGCCCCCCTCCTCGGCCGGGAACGTCCGGTCCGGATCATCAAGACCCACCTTCCGGCCGCGCTGTGCCCAAGCGACCTGGCCGCCCGGTACATTTACGTCGCCAGGCATCCAGTCGCCTGTTTCGCCAGCTGCGTCGATTTTGTGACGACCAATGTTGGGGCGTTGGCGCCGGCCCTCCCGGTATTCGAGGCATGGTTCACCGATCCGAGCCAGATGTGGTGGGGCACCTGGCCGCACCACGTGGCCGGATGGTGGGATCGTTCGGTGCGCGACGGCAACGTGCTGGTCGTCTTGTTCGAAGATATGAAACGCGATCTTCCCGCCGTGGTGAGGCAAGTTGCCGGGTACCTTGGGATCGGGCCGTTGTCGGAGCCGGAGATCTCACTCGTGGTGGAAAAGTGCGGGTTTGGGTACATGCAGGCCCATCGGGAACTCTTTGAAATGCATCCGCCGCACGTCCTTCAAGTCGATGCCGAGCTGTTCGTCCGAGGAACAGCGGACCGCCAGGACGACGTCCCGGCCGAAGTGCGGGGCCGAATTGGAGCCTGGACGGTCCGCGAAATGGCCGCGAGTTCCTTCCCATTGGCGCGGGCCTACCCGGACCTGGCATGAGCAGCATTCTGGCCCTTGATCAGGGCACGACGAGTTCTCGGGCCATGGTGGTGCATCAAGACGGCCGAGTGCTCGCCACGGCCCAGCATGAGTTTCCCCAGTTCTTCCCCGCACCCGGTCTGGTGGAGCACGACCCCAGGGACCTGTTCGACAGCCTGCTCCAGTCGGCCCGTGAGGCCATCGCCGCGGCCGGTGAACAACCGGTCGCGATCGGGATCGCCAACCAGCGAGAGACAACGGTTCTCTGGGATCGTCGAACGCTCGAACCGGTGGGGCCGGCGATTGTCTGGCAGGATCGGCGGACCGCCGGGCGGTGTAGCGAACACAATGCCCAAGGGCTCGAGCCGGTGGTCCGACAGAAAACCGGTCTGCTGCTCGACCCCTATTTTTCGGCCACCAAACTCGAGACCATGCTCCGCGATCCGGTGGTCCGCCGTCGGGCCGGCCGGGGCGAGCTGGCGTTTGGGACGGTGGATTCGTGGATCGTCGCCAACTTGACGGGAGGCGATTGCCACGTCACCGATCCGACGAACGCTTCCCGGACTCTCCTGTACTCGCTCGCCGCCCGCCAGTTCGACCCTGAGCTCCTGGCGCTGTTCGATGTCCCTTTTGAAATCGTCCCCACCATCGTCCCGTCTAGCGGGATCCTTGGTGAATCACGTCCGGGTCTGTTGGGGCCGCCGATCCCGATCGGCGGGATTGCCGGTGACCAGCAGGCAGCCCTCTTTGGTCAAGGATGCGTGACGGCCGGGATGGCGAAGAACACCTACGGTACCGGCGCCTTTCTTCTGATGTATGCCGGCGACTCGGTCCCGGCCATCCCACCGGGTTTGCTCGCGACCGTCGCGTGCAACGCCTCGGGGGGCGTCGGGTATGCGGTCGAGGGAAGCGTCTTCATCGCCGGCGCCGCGATTCAGTGGCTTCGCGACGGGCTCGGTCTGTTAGGCACGGCGGCTGAATCGGAGGCCCTTGCCCGATCGGTTCCCGATACTGGCGGGGTCGCCTTCGTCCCCGCGTTGGTTGGACTTGGTTCACCCCATTGGGAACCGGGGGCGCGGGGCACCATCACCGGTCTGACCCGAGGAACGACCCGGGCCCACTTGGTTCGGGCGGCCTTGGAGAGTATCGCCCTGTCGAGCCGGGATCTCCTGGCCACGATGATTGGGGGGACGGGCCTGGACGTGCCGCGCCTTCGGGTGGACGGCGGGGCCGCCGCGAATGACTGGCTGATGCAGTTTCAGGCCGATGTGCTTGGGCTTCCGGTCGAACGGCCCGATCTGGCCGAAACCACCGCGCTGGGCGCGGCCGCCCTGGCAGGTCTGGCGGTGGGAGCGTGGCCCGGAATGGCCGAATTTGGGGCAACCAGGCGATACCGGTCGTTCGTTCCCGGAATCGCGGAGCCTGAAAGAGCTTTCATCCTCCGTTCATGGAACCGGGCGGTTTCCACGGCGCTGCACTGGGCAAAGAGTTGATGGTCTTGCTACCTTAGAAGCCATGAAACCCGGAACCAAATTCGCCGTTGGCGCGACGATTATTGTCGCTGCCATTGCCCTACTCATCTATACGGGCGTCAGTCAAACGGGCGTCTATTTCTTGAGCCCATCGGAGTTGCTGGCCCGAACCGAAACCGATCCGTCCTTCCACGATGTCGGGCTCAAGGTCGGTGCCAAGGTGGTTCGAGGCTCGATCGAGCGCGATCG
>JAYVJS010000016.1:0-6467 GCA_043769075.1 Gemmatimonadota bacterium
GACCGTCACCACGACTTCGGCCGCAACCTCGACCGAGTCGCCCCGGAACACCAACACCGGCCCGATGCGCCAGAGACCCGGTTCGGCGGCTCGGTACACCACATCCAACTGATACACCTGCCCGCCTGCCCCGGCCCCGGCGATGTCCTCGAGCTGCTCGGTTCGGTTCCCCGCTTCCAGCCCAGCGATGGTCGGCAGTTCGACTCGGATTCGACTGCCCCGCGGACCAACCGCGCGAAGTGAGTAGGTGACTTCTTCGCCCACCGCCACCCGGGGCCGATCGACCGCGGCCGTTAGGCTTTGGCCGGCGACGGCCTGCACGAGGACGAGGAGGGTGGCGGCGACCATCACCAGTCCTTGCCGGCCGCGCTTCGCGCCACCCGCCGGCGGCGGAGTTGATCGGTCCGGACGGCCTGTTCGGATCGCTCGACCGATCGGAGGATCTGCTCGGCCTCGGAGGGGCTCATCCCGCCCGGCCGGGTCGGTGATTGACCCGACCCGGTTTGGGGGCGCTGGGGCTGCGGCCTTGGCCGGTTGGGCGAGGCCGCGGGTCGGCGGTAGGCCAATTCCAGATTCCATTTGGCCGACGCCGACGCCGGCGCCAGCAGCAACGCCTCCCGAAACCTGTCGGCCGCTTCGCGTTCCAGCGCGTCTCGCTTCGCGGTATCGGCTCGGGCTTGTCGGAGGCTCGTGAGACCGAGGTTGTACAGCGCTTGGAACCGGAGCGCCGGATCAAGGGAGGCTGCGGCAACGCCGAAGGCTTCGCGGGCAACCTCCAGCCGGCCGGCCGCCAACGCGACCGACCCCACATTGTACCAACTGGTGTCAGCGCCAGGCCGCGCTTTCGCGGCCCGGGTGAATTCATCCAGGGCCCTGATCGTATCGGCACCTTGAAGGCGGACCGTACCGCGAGCCGGCCGCTGAGCCGACGCCTCGGTGGCGGCCACCAGACCTACCAGGCCGACCAACGCGGCCCGCCGCCGCCAGACGCCTTGCCCGAACAACAGAAGGAGACCACCTAACGCCGCGATCCAGGCCCGCGGCATCAAGTCCTCGGTTCGCCGTCCGGTGGCCGGATCGCGGTCGAGGGAGGCCAACGTTTTCCAAGCGGCGCCGGCCTGGTCGGGAAAGTCCGCTGGGATCAAGATGCCCTGGGCGGCATCGGCGATGGCCCGGAGCACTTCGTCGTGGCGAGAGGTCAAGACATCCGCGCCAGCGTCGTCCTTCTTGTACTCGATTAGACGACCGGCTTCGTCTCGCAAGGGAATCCGCGCCGGGGTAACCCCGCCCTGGCCGACGACTATGAGGGTAACGCCCGCCTCACGGAGCCGACGAGCGGCCGCCCGGATTTGTTCAAGCGAATCGTGGGCCTCGCCGTCGGAAATGAGGACCATCGCCCGAGCCCCCCCTTCGCTGGCTGCTTCGAGGAGCTGGGTCCCTTGATTCAGGACGGTGGCGATTGCGGTGCCGCCTTCGCTCGCGATGTCGGGTTCGAGCGCATCGAGCTGCAGTTCCACCGCGCCGTCATCGAGGGTCAACGGTGTCAAGATGTAGCTTCGGCCGGCGAACGCCAGCAACGCCATTCGATCGCCGCGGGCATCTTGGAGTAGCCGTCGGCTCTCGCCAACCGCCCGTGCCAATCGGTTTGGGGTCGCATCTTCGGCGAGCATCGACCGGCTAATGTCGATCGCAAACACAATGTTGAGGGCCCGGGTTTCCGTCTCCACCTGGGCACTCCCGAATCGCGGCCCAGCGATTCCGAGGGCCACCGTTGCAGCCGCGAGGGCCAGCCACAACGGGCCGAATTTCCCCCAGGACGCCGCGACGGCCGTGCCGGCCGACCAAGCCGCTGCCGCCCGAATCCGACGGCGCCGGGCGATCCAGCCCAGAAGACCGAACCCGATTGCTACGCCGGGCACCGTCCAGAGAACCCACGGCAAGTCGAAACTCACGCCACCCTCCGCGACATTGTCGCCGCCGCGATGAGTTCGGCCGCCAGCAGCGCCAGGGCGAGCGCCAGGACCGGGCGGGTGCTCTCGTCGGAGGATCGATACCGGACCGTCTCGACTTCCGATCGCTCAAGGCGATCGATTTGGGTGAAGATCCGGCTCAGGGCGTCGCTGTCTTTCGCCCGGAAATATCGACCCCCAGTCTTCGTGGCAATGTCCGTCAGTAACACCTCATCGATCCGAACCGGGAGCATCTCATACCGGTAGCCGCTCAGACCGCGGCCGGTCGGAATCCGCGCTTCGCCTTCGGTCCCCACACCGATGGTATAGACGCGTACCCCCATCGCGGCCGCCGCTTCAGCGGCGGTGCGAGGGTCAATGGCCCCGCGGTTGTTTTCCCCATCGGTGAGCAAGAGGACTACTTTCGAGCTGCTTTTGACTCGCCGGAGGCGATTGACCGCCGTCGCCAGGCCGCTCCCGATGGCGGTGCCGTCGTCCAGCGCCCCAATCCGAAGGTCAAGGACGGCGCGTTCGAGCACCGCGTAGTCGAGAGTGATAGGCACCTGGGTCAGCGCTTCGCCGGCAAAGGCTACCAAGCCGATCCGATCCGCGTTGCGCCCGCGAATGAAGCCGATCGCTTGACGCTTGGCCACTTCCAGCCGGTTCGAAGGCGCAAAATCCTCGGCCAGCATGCTGCTTGACACATCGATGGTAATCACGATCGAAATGCCGGCCCGTTTCTCGGTCGTCCGATCACCGGGAAGCCGGGGGCCGGCTGCCGCGGCCACCAGCGCGGTCAACGTGAGGCACCGGCACCAGAGCGGCACCTCAGCCTTCCACCGCTTCCCGGCGGCCCGTTCGGCGATCGCGCCGTCGGCGATCCGAACCCCGGTCGGCCTCCGTCGGCTTCGCCACCAGAGCCACACTGGCACCAACAGGGCGAGGAGGAGCAGCCACGGTCTGGCGAACGTCATGCTGTGGCTGTCCGGGCGGCCACCCACGCCGCGGCCTGCCCAAGCAACTGTTCAACCCGGGGCGGCAGGGCCCCAGGCTGGAACCCAACCTCGTCGAGCGCCGCCGCGATGGCGGCGCCCGTTTGGTCGGCTGGGCTCGCGGCCTGGCGCGCTTGGATCAATTGTGACCAACCCTCTGCGGCAGCCCGGATTTCGCCGGCTCGTCCCCATTCGATCAAGGTCCGGTGAATCGCTGGCCGCTCAGCCTGCACCAGGGCCGGCTCCGGAGGACTCCTCCGGTTTCGGCGTTGCCGAACCCAGGCGATGAACCCGGCCGTTATCCCGGCGAGAAGTGAAAGCACGACTACCGGTAACAGGCTGCGCTCGGCCTGCGGCATCAATCCGGCTGGGTCGCGAGGTGTGAGCGAGTCGCGAGGTACGGTGGGTGGAAGCAGCGTGGCGATCGATACCACCACCGATCGAGCCGCCAAGGTGTCGGACCGGCCTTCGGGGCTCACCACGATCGGACCTGGCACTGAAACGGCATGGGCGCCCGCAAACCAAAACGCCACCGGATAGCGGACCAGCGCCGAGTCCCGGTCGTAATCAACCTCCGGGGGCCCGAGGACTTGGCCGACCTCGCCGAGATCCCAGGTTTGAGCCCGGAGAATTTGGCGGGCAGCGAGCGGGACCCTGGTACTGACCCACACGGTGTCTCCCACGGTCGCCGGGCGGACGGCCGGGGCCTGGGAGGCGAGCCACAGAGCGGCGGCCATCATGTTTTCCGTCCGCTCCGCCGGCGAGGGCCGAATGCCCGTCGCAACCGGGGTGCGTAGTCTTCCTCAACGTCAATCGGCAGGTGCCGTACCCCGGACGCCCGAATCCGTTGATCGCGGAGCTCGATTCGACCGCGGGCCGCTTTTTCCCATCGAGCCCGAACGCCGGTGCTACTGGCATCAACGAGGGCCCGGCGGCCGGACTCGGGGTCTTCGATTTCGATCCACCCTTCGCCTCGGGACCGCAGTTCCCGCTGGTCGTCGACCGTAATAGCCGTGACGTCATGGCGGGCGGCGAGCTGCTTCAAAGGCTTATCCCAGTCCCGGCCTTGGAAATCGGAAATCAGGATGACGACCGCACGATGCGGGAGCACCTTGGTCGCATACCGGATCGCGGCCCCGATGTCGGTGCCTTGATGGGCCGGGGTAAAGGCCAGCAGATCGCGAATCAGGCGGAGGGCGTGGCGCCTCCCTTTCGCGGGGCGCACCACGTGTTCGACTCGGTCAGTAAACAGGAGGGCTCCGGTTCGATCTTGCTCGCGGGCTCCAGCCAAGGCCAGAACCGCCGCGATCTCCACCGCCCGGAGGGCTCGCGACACCGGCTCGGCGACGCGGGTCGAGCCTGATTGGTCGACCACCAAGAGCAGGGTGAGTTCCCGCTCTTCGGTAAAGGTCTTAATAAACGGCGACCCCAGGCGGGCGGACACATTCCAATCAATGGCCCGGTAGTCATCGCCATGCTCATAGGCGCGAACTTCGGCGAACTCCATCCCCTGCCCTCGAAACACCGAGCGCGATTCTCCCGCAAACAGGGTATCAATGACCCCCCGGGTTCGGATCGCGATCCCCTTGACCTGCTTCAGTAGTTCGGGCGAGACCCGAACGGTCACGGCACTTTCACTTTCGAAAGAACCTGCTCCACAATGGATTCACTGCTGACGTCTTCGGCCTCGGCCTCGAAGGACAACACGATCCGGTGCCGCATCACATCGGGCGCGAGGGCCTGGATATCGTGGGGGGTGACGTACCCGCGGCCCTGGAGCACCGCATGCGCCCGAGAGGCCTGAGCGAGGGCGATGGACGCCCGGGGAGAGGCCCCAAACGCAATCAGTGGGGCTAACGATCCGAGCCCGACGGAGGTTGGGTCGCGAGTCGCCCGGACGAGGTCGACGATATAGTCGGCCAATCGAGGATCCAAGTGGGTTGCGAGCGTCGACCGGCGAAGTTCCAGGACCACCGCCGGGTCGAGCACGGCCGACACCGGGATCGTTTCGCCCCCGCTCATCCGCTGGAGGATCTCGCGTTCGTCGGACCGAGTCGGATAGCCGACGTGGACTTTGAGGAGAAATCGGTCGAGTTGGGCCTCCGGCAACGGATAGGTCCCCTCGCTCTCGATCGGGTTCTGGGTCGCGAGGACCAAAAACGGGTCAGGGAGTCGATAGGTTTGTCCCCCGATCGAGACTTGATGCTCCTGCATCGCCTCAAGCAACGCGGATTGGACCTTTGCCGGGGCGCGGTTGATCTCGTCCGCGAGCACGATGTTGGCGAACAACGGTCCCTGCTTGGGACGAAACTCCTGGGTCTTCTGGTCGAAAATCATCGTGCCGACAATGTCGGCCGGCAGCAAGTCTGGCGTGAACTGAATTCGAGAGAACTTCGCGTTGAACGTGTCGGCCAAGGTGCGCACGGCCAGGGTTTTTGCGAGCCCCGGTACACCTTCGAGAAGGACGTGCCCCCCCGTGAGCAGGGCCACCGCCAATCGTTCGACCATGGTGCGCTGCCCAACAATCCGGCGTCCGATTTCGTCGAGCGCTTGGCGGAGGACCTCGGTGTGGGGCGATACAGCCGGCGTTTCTTGCGCCATAGGGGCGAACGTCCTCAAAAAGCGGAGATCAGGGGAGTGGCAGGTCGATCGCCTTGTACAGGGCTTTCACTTCGTCAGGCTGGAGCGGGCGCCACTCACCTGCCCCGAGGTCGCCAAGCCGGATCGGTCCGTAGGAAAGCCGCGCCAGCCGCTCGACTTTCCCGCCGAGTTCGGCCACCCATTTGCGAACGATCGCATTGCGGCCCTCGGCGAGGGAGATATCGACCAAACTCCGTCCATCTCGGCCCGCCTTTACCCTCACCGCCAAGGGGACGACCGGACGGCCGTCCACGACCACGCTCTTTTTGGCCGCCTCCGCCAGCACATCGGTGGCCACACCATGAACGAGCACCGAATACCGGCGAGGGATCCGGTACTTGGGGTGGGTCAGGCGGTGGACGGCCTCGCCGTCGGTCGTGAGGAGCAAGAGGCCGGTCGTCATCACGTCCAGCCGCCCTACGTAGGTGAGACCCTTGTTGTTTGGAATCAGCTCGAGGACGGTGCGGCGGCCCTGTTCGTCATCGGCCGTGGTCACGATCCCCAACGGTTTGTGGAGCAGGATCCACCGGTTGGGGAGCAATTGGATCTTCCGCCCCCGGACCGAAATCTTCTGGCGGTCGGGATCGACCTTGCTTCCCAGGGTCGCCACTTTGCCATCGACCATGACCGATCCGGCCTCGATCAGCTCCTCGGCCTTGCGCCGCGAGGCTAAGCCGGCTCGGGCGAGGGCCCGCTGCAAACGCATTTCGCTCATGATTCAGCTTCGACGAATGCGGCGGTGTCCTGGTCCGGGGCCCGTTCCGCCTTGGGCGGCTTCAGCGCGATCGCCAGCTCATCGGCCCGCGGAAGGTTGGCCAGGTCCGGCAGTCCAAGCAGTTCGAGGAACAGGGGCGTCGTGCCGTACAGCAGCGGCCGGCCCAAGGCG
>JAYVJS010000017.1:0-15040 GCA_043769075.1 Gemmatimonadota bacterium
AATGCGGGCCAAGACCCGCAGCTCGAGCGCGGCGTCCAGGAAGCGCTTCGCCTGCTGAGCGAAAAGCCGGTCAAGCGGGTCCCGGAGCCGGCGGCTCCAATTCGTTCGCGGCGGCCGGCCCCGCCGCGGTAGTTCGGTCCGAGATGGCGGCCCTAGGCTTCCTAGGGCCGCCGATTTCGGTCGACCCGGGCCACTTCGTCCCCGAGCCCGAGCAACTCCCACCGCACCAACGACAGCGGCACGTTGCCGTTCTTCCAGACGAAATCGTGGAAGGCCCGGAGATCGAACCGGTCTCCCAACTGCCGTTTGGCATCGGCCAACATCTTGGTGATCTGGAGTTTCCCAACCTGATAGGTGATGGCCAGCCCGGGGCCGGCCGCAAAACTCGCCGCCTCCGCGAGGGCTGTTTCCTGGTCCATCGGCACCGTCCGCCGAAGGTAGTCGGCCGCTTCCGCGATGGTGAACTCGCCGGTGGCGAGCCTAACGTCGACTTCGACCCGTAGCGCCCGCAACCGCATGAAGTTGTAGATGATCTCCTTCGACCGGGCCCGGTCGTCGAACAGCCCCGCCTGCAACATCATTTCCTCGGCGTAGAACCCAATCCCTTCGTTCGACCCCGAGTCGTAGTAGCGGCGCCGAATCGGATTCTCATGGGCCCACGACAACACCAATTGGAAGTAGTGGCCGGGCACGCCCTCGTGAACGATGATGCCGCGTGGATCCTTGGCCATCGACCGGCCGAAGTAGCCCAGGTTGGGAGACGGGCTCGGGATGTAGTGGACGCCATTGTGATCGAGACGGGACGGCCCGGTGAGATCGTCCGGCACCCCGAGCCAGGTCAACGGCTCGAGATAGGCCGGCACCGGCGCGTTCAAGTAGTGCTTGACCCAATTGGGTACCGTAAGCAGGCGCCGGTCCTCGAGGTACCGCCGCACCCCCGCTTCGTCGGCGGCTTGGCCCGCGATGTTGGCCTCGATCGTCGGAAACATGGGAAGTTCCGGAAGGCCCTGGTTCCGGGCCGTTTCGAGTGCCTCGAACGCCACCGAACGTTCCCATTCCTGACGGCCCATCGCCAACAACTCAGCGGGCGGAAACGGCACCAACGCGACCCGGGACAGAAACCAGCGGTACTTCTCGGGCCCGACCGCGGTCCGGGTCGGCATGGCAGGCAGCCGCCGGGTGAGCTGGGCGCGGAACCGCTCCAGGGCAACGATCGCCGAGTCGGCCGCGGGGCCCAGGTCACCCACCTCGCGAGCCATGACCGTGAGTTGCGACCGGACGTCGCCTAACGAAGTGATCGCCAGCTCGGCGAATGGCCTGATCGCCAGGTCGAGGTTGGCGAGGCCTTGCTCGGCCACTCGGGGAATGTTCTCGAGCCGGAGCCTGAGTGCCTGCCGCCGCGCCGGGTCGAACGGCGGCGGGAGCACCAGGATCTCGAACAGACTACCGAGGGTTTGCTGGACGTAGAAATTGGGGTCTCGGCGCCAGACCGGATTCACGTCGAGCTCCCACCGTACTCGTGCCAGAGCCGACCCGACCAACCGATAGTCGACTTGATTGGGCACCGACCAACCGGTCGTATCGATGGCCCTCCATCGGGCCTCGAACCGGGCCAGGACCAGCCGTCGGGCCGCCACCGAGCGCTTCGACCAGTCCGGCACCCATCCCACCGGGCGCTCGATCCGGGGAATGTCATCGGCACTGACAGGCTGAGTCTCGGCTCGCCAGGTCCAGAAGTCTTCGGACAAGGCCACAAGCGGAGGCGAGGGCTCTTTGGCTCCAAGGAGTAACGCGCTGAGGACGAGATGGGCTATTGGCATACCCCAATTTGACGCCAGGCCCGGTCCGGCGCCAAGCTTCGCCCATGCGAATGCTGATCATCCTAGCCGCCACGGCCTGCTGGGTACCCCAGGCCCTCTCTGCCCAGACCCCGCCGCCCTTGTCGGTGGACCGAATCGTCTCGTCCGCTCCGTTGCTGGCCGGCACCTCACCCGTCGCCCCGGCCTGGTCGCCGGACAGCCGGTGGCTCGGCTTCCTCTGGAACAGCGAAGCCCGCCCCGGCCGCGATCTCTGGATCGTTCCGGCCGCCGGCGGCACCCCGACCCGCCTGACCACCACCGGCGCCGCCGAGTTCGCCTGGTCCCCCATCAACCAAACCCTATTCTACACCTCAAACACCGGAATCTGGCGCGTATCCCCCACCGAATGCCGAGCGCCGAGCGCCGAGTGCCGAGTCACCCCCGCCACCGATGTCTCCGATCTTTCGCTCTCCCCCGACGGGCTGACCCTCGCGTTTCTGTCCCGCGGCGACTTGTGGTTCACAACGATTGCCACTGGGGAGACCAAGCAGGTTACTCGAATCGGCGTCGCGCCGGTCAGCACGGTCCGGCTCGGCACCTACTTCAAACCGGATGTCGAGATCGGCCGCTACGTCTGGGGTGGTGAGATGCCGCCGTACGCGTGGTCGCCGGATGGTCGCTACATCGCCCTTCAGATCGTCGACCGCCGCCAAGTCCGCCAAGTCCCGTTGCCCTACTATCTCGGCGAAGAAACCAGCCAGAACTGGCTCCGGCGTGGCTCGCCGGGAGACGTCAACGAGAGCCGGGCCATTGCCCTGCTCACCGTGGCCACCGGGGAGATCCGGCCGCTGATCCTGTCGAACCCAACCTCGGTCCAGAACATCGGGATTACGTGGTCGAGCCGAGGCCGGTTGCTGATCGACCGGGAGTCCGACACGGCCGAAGACCGGTGGCTGTTGGTGGCGGATCCAGTCACCGCCACGACCAAGGAAGTCTGGCACGATCATCGGGCAACCCGGATCTACAACGCGGTCACCGCCACCTGGGATCCAGACGGCTCGCGGATCCTCTTCATCGGCGATCTCGACGATCGTTACCGGCTCTACTCATTGGTGCCGGGGACCTCTACGCCAAAGGCCTTGACCTCGGCCAGTTACGACGTGACCGGCGACCGGGGTGCGGTGGCGCCGTTGGTCGACGCCACCAGCGGCAGCATCTATTTCGTTTCGAACGAAGCCGGGCCGGCGGAGCGCCAGGTCTATCGGATCGGGAGCGGCGGCGGTGCGGCGGAGCGGGTTACCACTCGTCCGGGGGTCCATCTCCCGGTCCTTTCGCCCGATGGGGCCAGATTGGCCCTGCTCCAGAGTGATGACCTGTCACCGCCCGAGTTGTACCTGACCGATGCAAGAGAGCGGACCCCCGAGCAACGGATCACCCATTCACCGCCGGCCGAGTTCGCGACCTACCCGTGGGCCACCCCGCGGTACGTCTCGTTCAAGCATCGGTCCGAGCCGTTTACCATCCATGCCCGGATCATCGAGCCGCCTAACATGGATCGCTCGAAGAAGTATCCGGTCATCTTCGGGCCGGTGTACTCCAACACGGTTCGAAATCACTGGAACGGGCTCTACGGGATGGTCCAGCAACTGCTGGTGCAGCAGGGCTACATCGTGGTCCAGGTCGACGTCCGGGGCAGCACCGGATACGGGCGAGAATTTCGGGAGAAATTCCTAATGGATTGGGGCGGCGGCGATCTCGATGACCTGGAGAGCGCCGCCGATTATCTCAAGACCCTTCCCTACGCCGATACCGACCGGATGGGGATCTGGGGCTCGAGCTACGGCGGTACGCTCACGGTCTTCATGCTGTTCAAGAAACCGGGGCTATTCAAGGCGGGGGTGGCCGGTGCCCCCGCGACCAACCCGTTCTTCTTCGGCAGCGACGATGTCGCGATCGCTCGGCGGCCCGAGACCAATCCGGAGGCGTTCGAGCGCGGCAATGCGCTCAAATACGCCAAGAACCTGCAAGACCACCTCTTGATTATCCACGGGATGCAGGACGATGTGGTCCCGTTCAAGACGTCGGTAGTGCTGGCTGACGAGTTGATGAAGCTGGGGAAGGATTTCGACTTTGCGTTTGCTCCCGCCGCCACCCATGGCTGGACCCAGCGGGAGTACTATGCCCGATTTCTACTCGGCAAACTGGTCGGTCATTTCAACCGATTCCTGCCGCCTACTTGACTGTTTTGCTGATGATCGTGATCGGGTTCGGGTAGGACAGGGGACCGAGCGGCGTTTCGATGGTCGGCGTGGCCTTGAGGCTGATCTTGGTCGGATCGGGATTGAGGCCCGCCACCGCGGCCGCCAGATCGACAATGTCCTGCGCCGGACCATTGAAGAACTGGACCATGTTGACTCGCATCCGCATCGGCAGGATGACCGGCTGGCCCGGGGCCATGACGACGGCGGTATCGACCACGCCGTTGATGGTTTCCTTCTCGTTCAGGAACAGGGCCCAGCCGAGGCGGACCATTTTAGCCGTCACTTTGTTCTCGGCCGGGTTGGTGGCCTGGACGTTGACCACGAACTCGAGCGGGACATCTTGGCGGGCCAGCGCCACCGTCATCTTCCCGTAGTCGAGCAGCGAGAGCTTGGTACCCGACGCGATCTTGCCGATGTCGATCCCGGCCAGCTTGCCGCCGCCGATGCCGGCCAGGGCAAAGCCAACCTGCCGGAGAGCCGCCAACTGCTGGAGGGAAGTACAACCGGCCACAATGACCAACGTTGCCGAAGCCCAAAGCCACGTCCGCTTCATGTTCGAGAGCCTTTCGGGTCAGAATCAATCGTTATGGTGCCGTTCCGAGAGACGGACGCCGTCATCCCAGTGCCCAATCGCGCAAACTCGGCGGCCGACACCGCCACCATCGGAACGCCTTTGCCAAAAACCTCATCGGCCACAATCGACGCCAGAGCCAGGAACCGATCGGGACCAATCGTGATGATCGCCGCCGGGGCGGTCCCTGCTTTGGCGGCTTCCAGCAGCACCGCCGATGTGGTGCTCGATCCGCGAGAGGCGGGCAGCGCCAGCACGGCACCGGTCGCGATCCGGCCCGACAACGGGTGCCGGCGGTCAATGATCTCGCCGGTGATCTGGTCGTACCCGCCCCAAAAGCTGAGCGGCTGGTCAGCCGCCAACACCAGACCGGCCCCTGCCCCGGCCACCACCACCTCGCCGTGGATTACTTGGCCCATAGCGACTCGTCTCGGACCACCCGGCCTTGGACCGCCGACTCGATGCAATCGGCCAGGCTCCCGAACACCACCGCCGTCTTGAGCAGGCCGGGCGAATAGTAGGCGTA
This sequence comes from Gemmatimonadota bacterium, assembly GCA_043769075.1. GTDB lineage: Bacteria > Gemmatimonadota > Gemmatimonadetes > Gemmatimonadales > GWC2-71-9 > SHZU01. Next base: position 5,158 of record JAYVJS010000017.1, read on the forward strand.
CTTCGCCGAGTTGGTCATCAGGACCTTGATCTCAGGACGAAGCATGGGCGTGGTGAGCACACAGGTATCGACGGTGACTTTGCCGCCGAAGGCTTCGAGCGGCTCGAGCAGCCCGTCTTCCCGGGCTAGGAGCGACATAATCCGACTCGAAGTCACCAGGAACTCGACTTTGGGGTTGCGCCGCTTCCCCACCAGCATTGGGGCGAGTTGCCGAAACTCGGCCACTGAGAAGTGCGGGCTGCCAAGCACCACCATGTCGAGGGCCGCGCCGGCCGAAGTGGTGAGTTCGGCCCGGGCCGCCCGCAAGGAGTCCATGGTGACGTCGAAGGTCCGTTCGGCGCCCCGGCCCCGGAATGCGGCGGCGTGGGTCGGTGCCTCCGGCGTGACGCCGACGATATGGAGCAAGGCCACCGCACCCGACGATGCCGTGGCGGCGCAGAGGGCCTTCAATTGGTCTTCGATCGGCGTCACCGTCATTCCTTCGATGACCGGGATTCTCTCTTGGCTCACTTTTCCGATCAGATGGCCGAGCACTGGGTAGAAGGCGTCGTCACGTTGGATCGATTCGGGGATGTCGCGGAGCCGAAAGAGATCCTGGCCACCGCGATTTTCCTCGAGGTGGAGCCCTGCCTCGGCCACCCGGCCGGTAATCGCGGCACAAATATCGAGCAGATCCGGATAGCGCTCAGTCCGGGCGCCGATGACCGAGTTGGCGAAGCAAATCGCGTTGGACTCGCCCCAGGCGATCTGCTGGCCGAAAACGGGTTTCGATTTGGTTTGGTACGGCGCGCAGGTCCACGTCGGAGTGCAGCCCATGGTTTGGTAGGCCACCATCTGGCGGTGGGCACTGGCCGCCCAGGCCGGCGGAACCGGCCAATCGCGCCATCCGTGTTCGTCGACCCCGCTCACATTGAGCGACGACGGCACCGCGACCTTGGCACCTAACGCCGCCAGTCGCTCCGAAAACTCGAGTGTGGCGTCTCCCATGTAGAGGCTGCTGTCGATATGGGCACCGGTGATGTCCATCAACCGTTCGGCGCCGGTCACTTCGGCCAGGCGAACCACGATCGACATCGCCATCTTGGCACCGGGTCCGTGGTCGCCCGCTAGAAGGGAGCGATCGCGGGAGGATAGCTCGAGCGTCATTTCCAGACCCGCTTGCAGATCGACTGCCAGTTACCGCCCTGAATCCACCGGACCTGTTCGTCGGTGTAGCCGTGTTTGAGCATCAGGTCGATGACTTGGGGAATGATCTCGGGCCCAAGAAACAGCATCGGATCCCAGGCGCCTTCGGCTTTACCGGGCCACTCGTCCGGCCGGGCCTCGATGAAGGCCGCCAGGTGATGGGCCTGGTCGAGGTAGTCGAGGCCGATCCCAACGTGACCAGGGCCGACCAATTGAACCACGTGATCGAGATGGCGGAAGTATTGCTCGGGTGATGCGCCGCCAAGATAAAAGGCCGCTCCGGTGATCCCGATCACGCCGCCGCGCTCAGCGCAAAACCGAATCTGATCGTCTTTGACGTTTCGAAAATGCGGATGGACGGCGTGACAGGCCAAGTGACTGAAGATGACCGGATCGTGGGACACCTCCATCATGTCGATGGTCGACCGATAGCCGGCGTGGGCACCGTCGACCAGCATCCCGACCCGATTCATTTCGTGAACCATCTTGACGCCGAACTTGGTGAGTCCGGTCTCGTGCCGGTCGGCGCCGCCACCGCCGATTTCGCTCGACAGATTGAAAATCGGATGGACAAACCGGACCCCGAGCTGGTAGTAGAGCTCGATCATCGAGAGATCGCGTTCGAGGCAGCGGAACCCTTCAAGGTGGATCCCGACGGCAAGTTTCCCGGCGGCTTTGGCCTTGGCGATGTCGTCGACTGAGTAGACCAACACCGCATGCGGGTGGGCCGCGATGTCGGCCCGACACCGGGCAATCCGCTTCATGGCCTCTTGGATGTTGTGCCGGTCGCCGGCCGGATGGACCGAAATGAAGTCGACCCCGGCGGCCCGATAGCGGTCGAAGAGGTTGGCGCCGTTGCCCATTTCGGGTTCGTAGATGAACACCATGTCCCAGATCACACCGCCACCTCGCGTCGTTCGCTGAATTGGGTACAATTAAACTAATCGTTGCTCGGCACACTCGGCACTCGGCACTCGGCACTCGGAATTGGGGGGGGGATGCGGTATTCGTCGTTGACGGGGCGGATTGCTGGGGAGGGATCGGACGCGTGGCGGGTTCATGATGACGCGGCGGAGCGGATGGCGCGGGGGGAGGAGATCTTCCTGCTCTCGATTGGGGACCCCGACTTCGAGACGCCGGGGGCGATTCGCCGGGCGGCGAACGACGCCCTCGCGACCGGGCGGACCCATTACAGTCCGATCGGTGGTGAGGCGGCGCTTCGGGCGGCCGTCGCGACAGAAACTGGGCGGACGCTGGGGGCTTCGATCGCTCCGGGCCAGGTCACGGTCTTTCCTGGGGCGCAGGCGGCATTGTTCGGGGTGGCCCAGTGTCTTTTCGATTCCGGCGACGAGGTGATCGTCGCGGAACCGACCTATGTCACCTATGAGGCGGTACTCGGGGCGCCGGGGGCGACGATGGTCCAGATCCCGCTCAGCCCGGAGAATGGGTTCCAGCTCGACCCCGATGCGGTGGGCCGGGCCGTTACGCCGAGGACGCGGGGCATCATCCTCAATTTTCCCCACAACCCGACCGGAGCGTGCCTAACGGCCGATCAGGCCCGGGCTATCGCCCGACTGTGCCAGGCCCATGACCTCTGGTTCGTGTCGGACGAGGTGTATAGCGCCCTGTACTACACTGGAAAGCGCCACGAAAGTCCGCTCCGACTGCCGGGAATGCTGGAACGCGGGATCTTGATTTCGAGCCTCTCGAAATCTCACGCGATGACCGGCTGGCGGTGCGGATGGGCGGTGACTCCGCCGGCCTTGGCGGGGCATTTGGCGAACTTGGCCCGAGGGATGTACTTCGGGGTGGCCCAATTCATCCAAGATGCCGCGGCGGTGGCGATCACGACCGGTGGGGCGGAACTGGAAACGATCCGGGCGTGCTACGAGCGGCGGGCTACGCTGATGTTCGAGGGGTTGTCGGGGGTACCGGGCGTCAAAGTTCGGATGCCTGACGCGGGAATGTATCTGTTTGCCGACGTCCGGGGCACTGGACTCGATGGGAAACAGTTTGCCCGTGGGCTCCTCGATACTACTGGGGTATCAGTTACCCCAGGCGAGGGGTTTGGACCGAGTGGGGCCGGCCACGTCCGGATTACCCTTGGCACGAGCGACGAACGGCTTCGCGAGGCTTGCCGACGGATCGCCGGATTTGCGGCGGGCATCTCGGTCTGAAGGCCCGATCAGGTGGGCGGATTACCATCGATCCAACCGATGATCATTCGAGCCGTTTGATCCGGCGCGGCCAGCGGAAACAAATGCCCGTAGCCGGGGAGATCAACGACCGACGCCGACGGCCGGAGCTGTCGGAACCGCTCGGCCGCCTCGATTGAGAAGGTGTCGGTCGTCCCACCACGGATGACCAGCACCGGGATCCGTGGATCGAGTTGGCCGAGGGTTCGCCAGCCATCTCGATAGAGACCCTCGTAGTAGTGCGCCTCCCAGTCGGCGGCCCACACCAGTGTAAAGCCGGCACCGTCGGGCAATGGCCGCAGCCCACTCCGCACGTAGAGCCAGAGCGCCTGATCGCTCCAGTCCCGGAACAGCGACCTCGGCCGCCAATACTCGAACGCCTCCGCCAGCGAGGCGAACTCGGCCCGACGGGTTCGGGCCCGCACCGCCAACTGATGCTGCACCACCCCGCTGGCGTCCGGACGGAAGATCTGGTCCAGCAGGACTTGGAGGAGCAACGTTGGGTCCAGCAGAACGAGACCTCGGAATCGGTCCGGCTGTCGGACGGCGGCCACCAACGACGCCACCGCGCCAAACGAATGTCCTACCGCGAGGACATCACGGAGACCGTGCTCAACCATCCCGGCGGCGATGTCTTCGCCGAGGGCTTCCCAACTCGTCGGCTTGACGGGGGCGGGCCCTGGGTCGGGCCGCAAAGCCTGGGGCGGCAAAGCCACGACCCGAAATCGATTAAAGAGAGATTCGAGCAGCGGCTGATAGGCGCCAAGGGGAAAGCTATTGGCCGGAGCCAGGTGGAGGAGCGGCCCGGCCCCACCGAGGTCAACTAGTGGATGTAACATCACCTACCGGGAAAGCTGAGGGCGGGACATCGGCGTACGAATTTAAGCGATAGGCCCCGTGACGGCGAGAGCTTCCCCGGGTCGGCTTCGAGGCCGACGTTGACAGGTTCCGGCCACTGGGCGACTCTTTCGTATGCGATCGAGACGCTGGTTTGGTGTCGTTTTCTTGCTGACGGGCTGCGGAGACAACAACCCTGGCGGCCCAAGTGGTACGGCGGGCCTGACCTTTGTATCTCGCCCCCCGGCGGCCGATACGGTCGATGCAGAGCCGCTCCAGGGCCTGGTCGTCGAGCTCCGAGACGCGACCGGCCAACCGCGTGTCGGGGTGACCGTTAGGTTCACTGCACTGCCGGTTGGCGGAGCAACGCAACAGCCAAGCATGCTGGTGTCAGCGGCCGAGTCCGGCAGCTTTGGTCCTTTCGCGGCCGGGACCACGAATACCCGGGGGCGAGTCGTGGCGGTGGTCCGATTCGGGCCGGTCGCGGGCCCCGGTCTCATTGAAGTGACGGCACCAGAAGTCGGCCAAGCGGACACGGTGCGATTTACGGTCCAGCCAGGCGGTGCGGCTGAAATCCAGCTGGGACCTCTGGACACGACAGTCGCGACGGGTCAGACTTTTTCTGTTCGCGGGATGGTTCTCGATCGATATCGGAACCCCCGGCTCGACGCCGTCACCTATCAGGCGGCCGCCAACCCAACCGGCGCCGGCACGGTTACCGCCGCTGGGCAGTTCAGTGCCAGTGGCCCGTTCGGGGCAGTGAAGGTGTTTGGCAGTTTCGGCCAAGCTCGAGACTCCATCAGCATATCGGTCGTTCCCGTCGGTAGCTTTGCGGCATTCGACGGGGCGATTCAAGCCATGGTGCTGATGAATTTCGACGGTTCCAACCGCCGGCGGCTCAGTACGACGCCGGTGTCTTCATCCGAGTTGGAGCCGGCCTGGAACCCGGCGGGGACCGAGCTGGCGTTCACCTACCTCGACGGGATCGGCTTGATGCAGCTCGACGGGACGGTTTCGCGCCTCTATCAGACCCAGCCCCCCGGGCTGGGCCAAGCCTATTGGCCGACCTACTCCCCCACCGGCCCATTCCTCTATTTCAGCGGCAGCGACCTCCTCGAGGGTGGTCTCCGGATCTGGCGGATGGGACACGACGGCACCGGCCTAACGCGGGTCACGACCGGGTCCTTCGATGCACGGCCATCGGTGGCACCCAACGGCTTGGCCCTCTGCTATCACGCGCTCGACAATCAGGCCCGAGTGGTGGTCCGGGTGGTCGAGATCGCGACTGGGCGAGCCCTCGGCCTCGACCTGCCTGGACTGTTCCCTGAGTGGTCTCCACGGGGCGATCTGATCGCGTTCGTCGCCGCAGACCCGAGCGAGCTCAAGGTGATGGCGCCGGACGGCACTGGAGTTCGCACCCTCGCGCCGGGGCGGAGGCACCAGCATCAACCGCTCAGCTGGTCTCCCGACGGGGAATGGATCCTGTTGCAAGGCGACCTAGGATTGGAGATGGTCAGGGTTGCCACCGGGCTCGTGCTCCCGCTCGGCTCAACCGCCGGCCTCCGGTGGCCGGCGTGGCGCCCGGGGACACAGTGATGCTCCGACCTGGCGCGATCGCGCCGATGGCGCTATCCGTTCAAGCATAAGCCGCCAGGGGTACTCCGCTAGGCGCGGGGTTGAGAAAGTCTCTTGGAACCTGACCCGGTCAACACCGGCGTAGGGAGTGCGGCGAGTGTCGTTGCCGCCGCGTTGGGCCACGCCACCCGCTCACTGGGTCGCGTGGCCTTTTTGCGTGAGGGAATCGATGCTGCTCTTCCTGTTGCCACTGCTTTTCGTGCAAGACACCCTGCCGGCGCCGGCGCGGCGGGACACGTTAGAGACGATCGTGGTTCGCGCCACTCGGGCCGGTGGCGCACCACCGACGTCGCAGACAACACTCGACCGGGCGACGATCGAGCGGACCAACGCGGGCCAAGACGCGCCACTCCTCCTTCAAGGAATCACCGGCGCCACCGTTTCCTCCGATGCGGGGGGATTTTCCGGCTACAGCTCGATCCGGCTCCGCGGCATCGATCAGACCCGGCTGACGATTTCGCTCGACGGCGTGCCGCTCAACGACCCCGAGGACCAAGTCCTCTATTTCTCGAACGTGCCCGACTTCATGAATTCGATCCAATCGGTCCGGGTTCAGCGCGGGGTCGGCTCGAGCGGTTTCGGCACCGCGTCGTACGCGGGGTCACTCAGCTTCGAGTCGATTCCGGTTGCGGCCACTGAGCCGTTCGGCGAACTCCAGTTGACCGCCGGTTCGTGGGGCACAAAACGAGTCAGCGCCGAGGGGGCCACCGGCTTGCGCCGGGGCTTCGCGGCGTACGGCCGAGTATCGGGACAGGAGACCGACGGCTATCGGGAGCATTCGGGCAACCGGGCCCGGTCCGGTTTCGTGAGCGGCGGGTGGTTTGGGGCGCGCGATGCGGTCAAGTTCACCGGCTTTGCGGGGCGGTCGCGGACCCAACTCGCGTACTACGCGCCGTCGGAGGCGCAGTTAGCGGCCAATCCCCGGGTCAACGTGATGGCACCGGAGGAGCGGGACGATTTTCACCAAGAAATGCTGAGCGTCCAATACACCCGGGAGCTGGCCCGGAATGCGACGGTGACTACCACCGGGTATCGCAACAGCGCGGCCGGCAATTACGACGTCTTCGTCGGCAGCGATCTCTGGAATTTCAATCTCGGCCACGTCTGGTACGGCCTCTTGTCCACGGTGGCGTGGAACACCGGTCGGGTAGCATTCAGTGCCGGCGCCCACGTCAGCAGCTACCATCGCGATCATGTCCTCTTCGTGCGGCCCGATTTGGCGAGCCGGGTGTACAGCAACACCGGCTTCAAGCAAGAGCAGAGTGCCTTCGTCAAGGCGACTTGGACTCGGGGGGCGTGGGATTGGCACGGTGACCTGGCGCTCCGCCGGGCGGCCTTTAGGTACCGGCCCACGCCGGGGTCGACTTTCGGTGAGCCTAAGGCCGCGTGGGTGTTCCTGAGCCCGAAGGTTGGGGTGACCTGGCGAGCGCATGCGGATCTGACGGCGTACGCATCGGTCGGCCGGACCGGCCGGGAGCCGACCCGGAGCGATCTCTTTGCCGGGGCCGATGATCTCGACGCCGGCGCCGCGGCCGAGTTGCTGCCGCTCGATCAGGTCCGGCCTGAGTCGGTCGTTGATTTCGAAGCCGGGGTTCGGTGGGCCCGGGGCACCGTGGCGCTCGCCGCCAATTTCTTTGCGATGCGGTTTCGGAACGAGATTGCTCCGATCGGCGCGATCTCGATCACCGGGAGCCAACTCCGGCGGAACGTGGCTCGGAGCAACCGGACCGGGCTCGAGGTCGAAGCCGAGTGGCGGGCTTTGCCGGGGCTGACTTTCACGGGCAACGCGATGGTGATGCGGGCCCGGATTGCCGAATACACCGATCTGGCCGGTGGGAAGACCTACCGGGATGTTGCGCCGTTGCTGTCGCCGGCGGTGATCGTCAATGGTCAGGCACGTTGGCAGATTGGGCCACGGGTCGGGTTGACCGCCGGCGTTAGGCAAGTTAGGAGGTCATTCCTTGCTAATGACGGGAACGCGGCGCTGACGACGCCGGCTCATACGCTGGTTGATGGAGGGGTCTCGTTGATGATCGGGCGATACGGCTTGAAGCTTCAGGGGCAGAATCTCCTCAGCGCCGTGGCGTATGCGAGCGGGTATACTGACGGGGTGACCCGGTACCTCTTTCCGATCGCCCGCCGGACCGTGATCGGGTCGCTGGTCCTCGGACTTTAGCTGAGGGTTCTAGTCTCGGCGTCGATCGGCTCCAACTCGGTCCGCAACGGCTCCCAGTAGCCGCGATCCGCTTGCTTCCCACGAATCTGCTCGCGGGCTAGTTCGAGTTCGAGGTTGCTCCGATCCTGGTCCTGAGCCGCGCCGATCAGCGGCCGATTTTGCTTCACGCTGTCAGCGACATCGGGAAAGGTCCTCGCCAGTTCGATCAACTCGTCGGCCCCTCGGGCCTCTCGGAGCCAGAAATGAATCCGATCTCCGGTGGGTTCGGCCCGGTGCCGCACCATGTCGGCCTCAATCAAGGCGCCAATGATCGGCCAGTCTTTGTCGCGCTGGGTCTTCTTGGTTTCGACCAGATCCTCGAGCGCGATGACCGCGACCGGCCCTCCGTCGAGGTCAACCTCAACTCGGCGCCGCCAAACGGCAGCCACGTCCGGAAGCCGGGGCGGTCGGGTCATCAGGTCGAGCCGAAGGCCGGCCACGTCGGCTCGGCGGCAGCGAAAGTGGACCGTGCCCCCGATCCAGAAGATCGAACCAGAGGGGTGGAAGGGCGATCAGTGTGGCATCAAGATCGGCGAGGGCGAGTTCCAAATTTGGCAGCGTTGCTGGCGCCGCGGCCAGCATCAGGTCCAAGTCGCGACTAAACTCCGCCCCCCCGGTAGAGGATCGAGGCTTGGCCCCCCATGAGGAGCTTCTCCACCTGGTGGCGGCGAAGGGTAGCCAACGCGCTCTGGATCGGGGTCGGGATCAAGGGAGCCTCCGAGCGCAAGGTAGTCGGCCCACAGGGCCGCGGACGCCGCCCACCGAGCGGCCGGCGACATCGAGTACCACTCCATCCGTTCGTCCCCAACGTGCCGGGCGATTTGTTCTACCAAGCCAGTGGGGAGGGGGCCTCGGAAAGTCATGCCTTACAATTTGGGATCAGGCAGCCCCAAAGGTCAACGCCGTCACATTGGCTGCAGGCGCTCGCGAAATTCCATATCGTACGAGAGGGCGTCCAAGACCAGGTAATCATGAAGCTGCCTTTTCGCCCGTACCTCAAGGAAGGCCGCTCGTCGTTTGAGGACGCTCGGAATCAGCTCTTGGCCACAGCTTCCACGCGCCGAGGGGGCCGACAATCGCAGCCAAGAGGAGGCCTTTGACGATTGCCTTCTGGGGATCCGATTCGACACCATCCGGCCACCTCGCATCTAAGGTTGAGCCACGGGCAATTGCGGCAAGGGCCAACCCGCAATGGTTAAGACCCCAGCCGCGCCCGCGTGGAACGTCAGAAATCCAAGAACCCCGCGGCCAGAAACGCCGTGCCAACGAGGGCCTGAAACACTCGACCGACCGTGGACAGCGGCTCAAGGCCGTGCTTCGGCAGGTTTGGGCCCTGGTGCTGATACTTCGGCGCGCAAAAGGCTGCCGCAATGATCGCGGCGCCCACGGCACAACTGAAGAACCCCCGGCCCGGGTTCCCTCCAACGCGGTCGGGGAAGCACTGCCAAAACAGTATGGCCCCCATTGCGAACCAGAAGAGGCGCATCCAACCAGGAACTGTTTGCCAAGGGCTTCCTGGTCGAGCAAATAGGCTCCTCTGCTTGGTTCGCCGATCGAAGGCGGCCACCCATAGAAACGCGCCTATCAGCAAAAACACGACGCCCATCGTTCTCCCGCCCTTTGGTCCATGAAACCGGTCGCAAAACGCTATGTTCAATCGACGTGCCGACGCCAACAGGCTACTTGACGTTCAACGAGCGACAAAACATCCAGCCAACTAGTGGTGTGATGCAGAAGTGACTTGCATAATGTTGTCGGTCATGGTACGATTGGTGCCATGCCACTGCCAATTCGAATTGTCCAATTGAAGCGCGGC
>JAYVJS010000018.1:0-3866 GCA_043769075.1 Gemmatimonadota bacterium
CCATGCCGGCGCGTTCCGAAGCCGGTGACGGCACTCCCGCGATCTGAACTCGGCGGACGGGCGATGAAGACGTCTTCGAGGGACAGGGGTCGAGTATCGGCAACCGAGCCCCCTCCAATGCGCCGCCGGGGGCTCGGCTAGTTATCTTCGAGGGCTATTCGCCCCGCCAACGCCGTTGCCTGGAGTTCCGGAAATGCCTGCCGAAATCGAATCGTCCCAGCGACTTGCGGTGGAAGTGGCGAGACGGCGGACGTTTGCGATCATCAGCCATCCGGACGCGGGGAAGACGACCCTCACGGAAAAGCTCCTGCTCTATGGCGGGGCGATCCATCTCGCCGGCACCGTCAAAGCCCGGCGTCAGTCCCGCCACGCGACGTCGGACTGGATGGCGCTGGAACGGGAGCGCGGGATCTCGGTGACCTCGAGCGTGATGCAGTTCGATTTCGAAGGCATTCGGCTCAACCTGCTCGATACACCGGGACACCAAGATTTCTCCGAGGACACCTACCGCACGCTGATGGCGGCCGACAGCGCGATCATGCTGCTGGACAATCGGAAAGGCGTCGAAGAGCGAACCCGCCAACTGTTCGACGTCTGTCGGCGTCGCCGGGTCCCGATCGTCACCTTCGTCAACAAGTGCGATCGTCCGGGGACCGACCCGCTCACGTTAATGAGCGAAGTGGAACGGGATTTGGGGCTCGACTGCCGGCCGATGACCTGGCCGATCTTTGGGCCTAACGGGTTGGTGGGCGTCTACAGCCGCCAGACCACCCGCGTCATCCTGTTCGACCGGGGATCCGATCATGGGGCCACCCGGGCCGTCACGTCCGACTTGGCCTTGGGCGATCCCCGGTTTGTCGAGTTGGTCGGCGCGGTCTCTCGGGATCGATTGTTGGAGGAGATTGCCTTGCTGGACGAGGCCGGCCATCCGTTCGATTTGGCCGCGGTGCATGCCGGCGACCTGACCCCGGTGTACTTCGGCAGCGCCTTGACGAACTTCGGGGTCGAGCCGTTCCTGCACGATTTCCTCAAGCTCGCGCCGGCCCCGGTCGCTCGACCTTCGTCGATTGGGCCGGTGGAGCCTGACCGTACCGATTTCTCCGGCGTGGTATTCAAGATCCAGGCGAATATGGACCCGAAACATCGGGACCGGATTGCGTTCGTGCGGATTTGCTCGGGGCGGTTCGAGGCCGGTCTGGATGTGACCAACACCAGGACGGGCAAACGGATGCGACTCGCCGCGCCCCAGCAGTTTTTGGCTCGGGAGCGGACTCAAACGGAGGAGGCCTGGTCGGGCGACGTGGTTGGGGTACTCGACCGGGGTACGTTGCGGATTGGGGACACGCTGGCCGAAGACCCGACCATTCGATTTGACGGGATTCCCCGGTTCCCGCCGGAGCACTTTGCCCGGGTGTACCCGGCCGATCCGCTCCGCCGGAAGCAACTCGATAATGGACTCCGCGACCTGTCGGAGGAGGGCGCCGCCCAAGTCTTCTTCGTCGACGGCTTGTCCGGGTCGGCGCCGATTTTAGGCGCGATCGGCCGATTGCAATTCGACGTGATGGTACACCGGCTCGAGCACGAGTATAACGCGCCGTGCCGACTCGAGTCGATTTCGTTCGGATCGCCGCGGTGGATCGTGGGACCCGAGGCCGCGATCGAACGGGCAGGCAACGCCCGAGGGCGGATGCTGGTCTATGATGCCAAGGGGGCGCCGGTGCTTATTTTTGAAAACAGCTCCGCGCTGTGGGGCGCTCAACAGCATGAAAAGGAGCTGACGTTCTTCGAAATCGCGCCGTGAACCGGCTCAGCCGGCTCGGGGTACAACTGATCGTTCCATCGTTCCGGCCCGGCTCGAATGGAACCGGGTCTTCCAGCGGCGCGGGTGAGATTCGAACTCACGGAACCCTTTCAGGTTCGCCGGTTTTCAAGACCGGTGCAATCAACCACTCTGCCACCACGCCGATTTGGGCGACTCGCGCTAGGGATTTCGGTTCGCGCCCGGTTGCCGCAGGCTCTTGACGATTTCAGCCGAGACCGAATCGGCCCGCGCGGCGCCGAGGCTGTCGCCTTGCTGAAGCATGGTCCGGCCGAATCCGTCGTAGATGACCGCGTACAACTCTAAGATCGATCGAGACGGTGGATCAAACCAGCCGGTGGGTCGGTTTCGGGCCGCGCTCTGCCAACGATAGCCATTCCAAAGGAGCGACTTGGTCCGCTCCAGGTCCATCCAGCCCATCCCCGCACTCATCACGACGGGGCCCTGAGGCGTTACCGGGCCAGGATAGAGCTTCCGGACGAAGCCTTGGGTGACGAGATAAGGCGTGAGGCCTAACGTCTGGTCCGGAAACGAACCCGCGCTCCAGCTGAAATAGATTGGGCGTTTCCCGAGGTTGTCGCGGATCAGAAAGATCGTGGCAAGGTCCTTCCGGTCGAGGACCTGATCCTTGTTGAAACTGATCTCGACGTTGCCGTATTTGACCGTGCCTTCCGGCGCCCGGGCGTACTCCGGGAGGCTGTCGACCTGGTTCGTGCTCAGGGCCAGCACGCTACCCGGCGGCTTGACCCAGGGGCGCCGGGGGTCCGCTGCGGTCGAATCGGCTACCGGGCCTCCCGCGGCGTCGGCTCCAGACTTCCACAGTTCGATCGACCGGGCAGGGTCGAAGTCGCCCGGCTGTCGGCGGGTCAGTTGCTTTAAGTGCCACTCGGTATTCATGAGCGACATGTTGGCCACGGTCACGTCAGTGCGGATCCCCTCGACCTCTTGGGCAAACCAGAGGGGAAAGGTGTCGTTGTCACCGGCCGTGATGATGATGCCGTAGGGCTCCACTGACTCGAGGAGGTCGCGGGCGAGATCCGCGGCCGCAAACTCGCCGGCTCGCGAGGCGCTGGCGTGGTTAGCCAGCAACGGGATCAGGGCGACGAGGCTGACGGGCAGAGCCGCGAGCCAGGCAGTGGACTCCGAGGTGCGGGTCTTGAGGTAGTCGGCGACGGCGCTCATCGTCGTCCCAATCCCGGCGGCGACCAACGTTCCAAAGAAGGCAAACGAGCAGAGGAAGAAATAGTCACGCTCGCGGACCTCCCTCATTTCGTTCGTGAGGTCGGTGCGCTCCACGTACATCGAGTAGCCATACTTGAAGTTGAGATAGAAGATCAGCGCTAACGTCAGGGTCCCGAACATCGCCCCGGCCGCGAGGCCGGCTCGTCGATCTTTTCTGATCAGTTGGTACAGCCCCGTGAGCCCGAGGACGGTAAAAAGGGCGGTGGCCAGACGAGTGCCTACACCCCAGTTCTTGGCAAACTGCCACGACCAATATTGCCAGTAGTTGCCCAACTGGGCCACGACGTCGGCCTGGCGGTCAAACACGGGTGGTTTGCCGTATTGGACCCGGTTGATCACATCGGAGAGCGGCTGACTGCACTTCGCGAGGCCCGCGGTCAGGGCACAAATCGCGCTGAGGCCAATCGGCTCGCCCTCATTGATGGGTGGGAACTGGGCCGCCCGGATCGGAAGGAACACGTAATTCGGGGTCAGGCCGACCAACACCACCGCGACCACGGCCAGCAGAACCCGCGGGCGGGTGACCACCCGCCAATCGGTCCACAGCACATAGATCGCGACCGCCGGCGCCGCTAAGACGCCCATCATGTGATTGGTCGAGGTCAGGGCCAACAAGTAGGCGATCAGAACCAGCCACCGATCCCGGTGAGGGCCTGGCTCGTCGTCGCCCCAGTGGACCGCGAGCCAGGTGACTAGCGCCATGAAGAACAGCGAGACGGTGTAGACCTTCTCATTGACCGTGGACTGGTTCCAGACCGTCCAGCTGGTGGCGCCAACCAGGACGCCCGCAAACGACGCCACCAGG
>JAYVJS010000019.1:0-7541 GCA_043769075.1 Gemmatimonadota bacterium
CCACGACGACGCCCTGGCCGATCCGACCCACGGCGAGGGGTCGGAACCCCCGGGGATCGACCGCGCAGTACAGGGTCCGCCCGATCGTGATGACCAGGCTATAGGCACCCTCGATCTTGCTGAGGGCCTCGCGGATCTGCCCTTCCGCCGTTGGGGCCCGCGATCGGGCGATCAAGTGAACGATGACCTCGGAGTCCGAAGTCGATTGGAAAATGGCGCCGCGATCGACGAGGTCGCGCCGGACGACGAGCGCGTTGGTCAGGTTGCCGTTGTGGGCGAGCGCCAGGGGGCCGCCGTGGTAGTTGGCGACACAGGGCTGGGCGTTGGCGATCACCGAAGAGCCCGATGTTGAGTACCTGGTGTGGCCGACTGCAACATCGCCGTCGAGTGCTTTGATCTCGGGCTCCCGAATGATGTCGCCGACCAGGCCCATGCCTCGGACCAAATGAGGGGTGCCTTCGTCGTCGACCGTCACGATCCCGGCGCTTTCCTGGCCCCGGTGCTGGAGCGCGTACAAGCCGAGGTACGCGATCCGCGCGGCGTCCGGGACGTTCGATACCCCGATGATTCCACACATGTTAGGCCGACATTCGGCGCGGAATAGCATTGAAATAGGTCCGGCGAAGATCGCCGGTTGCCCAAGCCATGGATGTCGTCCCGACGGTGATCCGCAGGTCACCGCCGACCGCTCCCACGTTGCCGACTACCGAAAAGGGAACCTGGTGCAACTGAGCGAGCCCTCGGAGAGCCTCGACGGCGTCGGGCGCGAATGAAATGATCGCCCGGGCTCCATCTTCTCCGTAGAGCAATCCGTCGGCGTCGAGCCCCGGAGGTTGTTCCAAATGGATTCCGGCTCCCAGCGTGCCGTGCTCGTGCGGCCCCCCGAGACAACACTCCGCCATGGCAACCGCGAGGCCGCCGTCCGCGCAGTCATGTGCTGAATCGACGAGGCGGGCTTTGGCCGCCGCCGCCAAGAACCGCTGCAGCTGCCGTTCGGCGTCGAGCTGACAGGGGGGTGGCGGTCCGCCGAGGCAATCGCGAACCAGCCACCAGTACATCGAGCCCCCGAGGTGCCGTCCCGGAGGCCCGAGCAAGGCGACGAGGTGACCGGGGTGTCGAAATCCACTAGGGATCCGGGTCGTCACGTCTTCAAGTAGGCCAACGAGCCCGACGGTCGGGGTCGGGTCGATGGCGCCGGTCGGACTCTCGTTGTACAGCGACACATTGCCGCCGGTGACCGGCGTGTTAAAGGCCCGGCAGGCGTCGCCCATCCCCCGCACGGCCTCCTTGAATTGGAAGAAGATTTCCGGCTTTTCCGGGTTGCCGAAGTTGAGGCAATTGGTGATGCCTAACGGCACGGCGCCGGTGCATGCCACGTTTCGGGCCGCCTCGGCCACCGTCATCTTGCCGCCCTCGTACGGGTCGAGCGCCACGTAGCGATTCGGACAGTCAACGGACACCGCCAGGCCGAAGGCCGTTCCCTCGACCAGGAACACGCCGGCGTCTCCGCCGGGCCCGAGGACCGTGTTGGCCTGGACGGTGGAGTCGTACTGATCGTAGACCCAGCGCTTGCTTGCGATGGTCGGATCGTCCAGGAGGAGCGGCAGGGCCCCAGTCAGGTCGGCCTTCGGCGCGAGGGTCGGCCGCAGCGCCCGTCGGGCAATCGCGTCCGGCGATTCGATCGCGTCTGGGTGATACATCGGGACGCCGTTGACGAGCGCCTCACCGGGGATGGCGACGACGGTGATGCCATCGTGCACCACGCGGAACAGGCCATCGTCGGTGACGGTCCCGATTGCGGTCCCGGCGAGTTCCCACTTGGCGCAAATGGCCTGCACCTCGCCCACTCGATGGGGCTCGACGACGAGCAGCATTCGCTCCTGCGACTCCGAGAGCAGAATCTCGTAGGGGCTCATTCCCGCTTCGCGGAGGGGAACCTTGCTGGTGTCGAGCTCGACCCCGACCCCTCCCCTCGCGGCCATTTCCGAAGAGGAACTGGTCAACCCGGCGGCGCCCATGTCTTGAATCGCGACGATCGTGCCGGAGGTAATCAACTCCAGGCTGGCCTCGAGGAGGAGTTTCTCGGTAAACGGATCGCCGACCTGGACCTGGGGCCGGCGGGCCTCGCTTTCGGCCGACAGATCCTCCGAGGCGAAACTGGCGCCGTGAATGCCGTCCCGGCCAGTTCGGGCCCCAACCGTCATCAGGATATTCCCCACGCCGTGGGCCCGGGCCGTGATCAGGTCGGCTTCTCGGAGCACACCGACGCACATCGCGTTGACCAGCGGATTGCCGCTATATCCAGGCGCGAAAGTTACCTCGCCACCTAACGTTGGGACGCCGACGCAGTTGCCGTAGTCACCAACTCCCTTGACGACCCCCGCGAACAGGTAGCGGTTCCGCGGATCATCCAAGGGGCCGAAGCGGAGACTGTTGAGCACCGCCACGGGCCGAGCGCCCATCGTAAACACGTCGCGAAGGATGCCGCCAACTCCGGTGGCGGCTCCCTGATACGGCTCCACGGCGGAAGGATGGTTGTGCGACTCAATCTTGAAGGCAACCGCCCAGCCGTCGGGGAGGCGGAGCACGCCGGCGTTTTCCCCAGGGCCTTGCACGACCTGCGGCCCTTCCGTGGGGAAGGTCCGGAGCACCGGCTTGGTGTGCTTGTACGAACAATGCTCGGACCAGAGGGCGCTGAAGACACCCAGCTCCGTCATAGTGGGCGTCCGGCCCAGCATCGCCAAGATGGCGGCGTATTCTCGATCATTGAGCTTATGCTCGCGCACCAGCGCCGCCGTGACGGGAAGGTCTCCCGGAAAGGGGGCGGCGGCAGGCGGCAGGGTCACTGAGCTCACTACTTCTTGTTGGAACTGAAGAGGTCGCCGAACACTTTGCCGATGAAGCCCGGATCCCGATGCTTGGTCACGGAGTCAAGCTCGCCCGCGTCGAACCAGATTCCCTGGCAGTCCGGGCAGCGGTCGACCTGGACGCCGTGGAGATCGGAGCTGGTGAGGTGTCCGCCACATTTGGGGCACCGCATGTGATGGCTGCGGCGCTCGGAATCACCGGCGGCCTTTTCGAGCGCGGCTCGGTGTTTCTTGAGGAGCTCAGCGTCGCGGAGGACGAAGTATTCGTCTTCGTTCTGGGTTGGCTTGTCAGTCATAGGATGGCTTTGGGTTAGGGCTACGCATGGGCGGCGACAGGCCGCTTCCAACGAACTAGTGAACTAAAGACCCGGGTCCCGGCGTCGCCGCCGACCAGAGGATCGGCGAGTCGCTCGGGGTGCGGCATCATCCCGACGATGTTCCCGTCGCGATTGGAAATCGCCGCAATGTCACGGCTGGCCCCGTTGGGGTTGGCCACGCTGTCCGGCATACCCGTGTCAACGTACCGAAACACGATCTGACCCTCCCGTTCGAGGGTCTCCAGCACGTCTTCGGAGGCGGTGTATCGCCCGTCGCCGTGTCCGACCGGAATCCGAATGACCTCGCCCTTCCGATAGTTGGTGGTGAACGGGGTATCGCACCGCTCGATCCGAACATCGACCGGCCGGGAGACGTACTTCAGACTGGCGTTGCGCATCAATGCGCCTGGTAACAGGCCGGCCTCGCACAGGACCTGAAATCCATTGCAAATGCCGGCCAACGGTTTGCCGTCTGCGGCGTGGCGTTCGATAGCCGCCATGATCGGACTGAACCGAGCGATCGCACCGGCCCGCAGATAATCGCCGTAGCTGAAGCCGCCAGGAATGATGACGGCGTCGGCATCTCGAAGGTCGGTCTCCCGATGGAAAATGTAGTACGCCGTTCCGCCTTCGCGCTCGACGGCTCGGTACGCGTCAGGCTCACAGTTGCTACCGGGGAACCGGATCACCGCCACCCGCGTCATCCGGCTTCCACCGTGATTTCGAAGTCCTCCGTCACTGGATTCGCGAGGAGTTTTTCGCACATCGTTCGGGCCATGACCCGGGCCGCTTCAGGGCTGTCGGCGTCGAGGTTGAATTCGATGGCCTTACCCACGTGGACGTGAGACGCGTTCTCGAATTTGAGGGCCTTGAGCGCGTGTTCGACCGCCTGGCCTTGGGGGTCGAGCAGGCCCCGTCGCGGCATGACGCGGACATGGGCGCGGAATGTCATCGCCCCTCCCGTCGAATTCGGTCGGTCAGGGAGCGCACCGGGGCCCCGGCCGGGTCCTGCGATACGGTGGTGGCGGGCTGGCTCCGTTCGAGAAGGCTCAAGATAGTACTCCGAAGAATGCCAAGGATCATGTAGGTAAGGCCCAGCGGGAAAAGGAATGCACTGGGCGCGATCACCGCGCCCGCGATAATGCCAACGTGAATCACGACACCGATGAGACCCGACGCCGATTTGAATCCGATCCGCGGCCAGCGAGGATACTTGACGTTGCTTACCATGAGCGCCGCCAGGAGCAGCACTAAGACGGTAATGCCCTCTGTTCGAAAATCGAGGTATGCCACTGAGGCCTTATACCACTGCGTCTGACTAAAGGGGTAATAGGCCGCGAGCGTCATCCCGGCGGCAGGCGACGGCAGGCCGGTGAACCAGTTGGAGTGCGGCGCTCCATGAGAGGTGACGTTATAGCGAGCCAACCGGAGCGCGGCCGCAACGACATAGAGATAGCTCACCACCCAACCGAACTTGCCCGCCGTCGAAAACTCGAGAAAGTACATCAGCAAGGCCGGTGCGACCCCGAACGACACGACGTCGACGAGTGAATCGAGCTCCGCTCCAAACCGGCTCCCGGTGTTCGACAGCCTGGCGATTCGGCCGTCGAACATGTCGAGGATCCCGGAAAACACCACGAAAAAGCCGGCCCACTTGAAGTTGCCGTTGAAGGCCATCACGATCGCCCAGAAGCCAAAGAACAAATTGGCGAGCGTGAAGAAGCTGGGGACGACGACGACGACCCGTCGGATCCCCCGCCGGGTTTGCCGAGTCTCGACCGATTCCTCTACCATGGCGTCTCCTCCGGTCCAGTAAACGGGTACCGGCCGCGGGCCGGCCTCATGCGTCAAGCTCCGCCAGCGGACTGCCGGTCAACCGATGGAACGCCTCGAGGTATCGGGCGCTCGTCGCCGCGATGACGTCGGGCGGCAAGGTCGGCCCGGGTGCCGCCATGTTCCAGTGGCCGCGATCGGTCAAGATCTGGAGGTAGTCTCGAAGCGGCTGTTTGTCGAAGCTGGGCTGCCCCCGACCGGGTTGGTACTGATCGACCGGCCAGAATCGGGAAGAATCCGGGGTGAGGACTTCGTCGATCACCCGCAGGTCACCGTTGGTATCGGTGCCGAATTCGAACTTGGTGTCCGCAATGATGATCCCTCGGCTCAGCGCGAACTGGAGCCCAGCGGAGTACAGCGCGAAGCTTCGCCGGGCTAGTTCAGTGGCCATCGATTCGCCCAGTGCCCGAGCGACGACATCGGGAGTGACGTTGATGTCATGGCCCGAATCGGCCTTCGTGGCCGGGGAGAACAATGGGGAGGGGAAGGCGTCGCTCTCCCGAAGACCGGCCGGCAAGGGGCTACCGGCCAAGGTGCCGGAGGCTCGGTATTCCTTCCACGCGGACCCGGAGAGGTAGCCTCGAATGACGCATTCGAACGGCACGGGCTCGGTCCGACGGACCAACATGGACCGACCGGCGATCTCAGGGCGCCGGCCGTCGAGACCCGGAATCTCGCGGATGATCTCGTCGGTTTCAGCAGTGAGGAAGTGGGACGGGCCCAAATTCCCAAGCTTCTTGAACCAGAATGCGGATAGTTGCGTTAGGACAGCACCCTTGCTCGGGATTGGTTCTGCCATGACGACGTCAAACGCGCTGACTCGATCACTGGCGACCAACAGGAGGCGGTCCGAGCCGACCTCGTACACTTCGCGAACCTTCCCTCGTCGGAACAGCGGGAGGGGCAGCGAGCTTTGAGTCACGACCGTCATACCACTACCTCGGCGTCGGGGGCCTCGGCCGCGAGTGCGGCCGCGGTGGCCAGCAACGGATTGAGGAACTCAGCGAGAAACTCCCGGGTTTGCTCGCGCGACCGGCCAACATAGAGGGCGGGATCGAGCTCGGCGCGGAGCCGATCGGAGCCGATGGCGGCAAACTCGGGGGCCTTCGCTAACCGATCGAGGAGATCGTTCGGTCCCCCCTCGCTGACCTGCTTCGACACCAGATGACTTGCCTGCCGAATGACCTCATGTAAGGCCTGCCGATCGCCTCCGGCTTGGACGCCAATCATCATCCATCGCTCAGTGGCCATGAACGGCATCTGCTCGGCCACATGCCGGGCGATGACGCCCTCGCGGACTTCGAGCCCGGACGCGATGTTGGTCGCCAAGACCAAAATCGCGTCGGTGGCCAAGAACGCCTCCGGAAGCGTCAGCCGCCGATTCGCGCTATCGTCCAGGGTCCGTTCGAGCCATTGATTCGCGGCGGTGTGGGCGGTGTTGCCGGTCAGTGAAATGACGAATCGGGCGAGGGCATTGATCCGTTCTGCCCGCATCGGATTCCGCTTGTAGGCCATCGCGCTGGAACCGATTTGCTCCGATTCGAACGGTTCGAGGAGCTCGCCCTCATGCTGCAATAGTCGCAGGTCCGACGCCATTTTCGAGGCCGATTGAGCGATCCCGCTCAGCACGTCAAGCGCCATGCTGTCGAGTTTGCGGCTGTATGTCTGGCCTGTGACCGGCAACGATTGGGCGAAGCCGAGCCGCTGCGTCACTTGTCGGTCGAGTTCCCGAACTTTCGCGTGGTTGCCGCCGAACAATTCAAGAAACGATGCCTGAGTGCCCGTCGTCCCCTTGCAGCCTCGGGTCCGAAGGGTGGTGATCCGATGGCAGAGTTCCTCGAGGTCGAGGCCGAAGTCCTGAGCCCAGAGGGTGGCTCGCTTGCCGACGGTCGTCAGTTGCGCCGGTTGGAAGTGGGTGTAGGCGAGGCACGGGAGCCCGGCATGGCGCTCGGCGAAGGTCCCGAGTGCACGAGTCAAGGTCACTAAGCGGCCGAGGAGGAGCCGAAGACTCTCTCGGATCACGATCATGTCGGCGTTGTCGGTGACGAACGCGCTGGTGGCGCCGAGGTGTAGGTACGGCCGGGCCGCGGGTGCCTGATCGCCAAGGGCGTGGATGTGGGCCATCACATCATGCCGGAATCGCCGCTCGTAGCGGGCCGCCACGTCCAAGTCGCAGTCGTCCAAGTGGGCCTGAATCTCGGCGATCGCCTGGGCCGGAACATCGAGCCCCAAATCTCGCTCGGTTTCCGCCAGCGCGAGCCAGATCCGCCGCCAGAGTCCGATCTTGTGGCGCTCGCTCCAGAGATGCTGCATCGCCGGAGAAGCGTAGCGGCTGCCCAGCGGGGACTGGTACCGGGCGCCCGTCATTGAAAGCTCAAGGTGGTGGAGGCAAGATTGCCCTGGCGCTCGAAGGTGATCGTGAAGGCCTGTCGAGCTCCAAGGGCGCCAAGCTCGGTCTTGACCTGAGCGGCGGTGGTGACCGGCGTCCGATTGATCCACCGAATGACGTCCCCCTCGCGAAGCC
>JAYVJS010000020.1:0-4848 GCA_043769075.1 Gemmatimonadota bacterium
TTCGGAAGGAGACTCGTAGGTGTAGGCACTGTCGCTCGAGATTTGAAGGGCCACCTTGTCATAGATGAGGTGCTGGGTCGTGAGCGTTCGGCCATCTGACGAGACCACCTTGACGTTGCCGGTCGCGTCGAGGGAACCGTTGGTGACGGTGTATAGTCCTCGTCGCGCCGTGAGGACCGAGGATACCTTGCCGTCTTCGAAGAAGGTGATGCGGAGCCGTCGCAGGTCCATCTTCTGGGCGGCCTGATAGACGTAGGCGGTCTCGGCCTCGACGTAGTTCTGGCGGGCACCCTGGTTGTAGAGGTCGGTGCTCATCTTGAGCATCACCTGGTCAGCGCTATCGGCAGGGGCGGTGGCGGCGTTCGGGCGAATGGTGTCGGCCGCGCAGGCCGCGCCGAACCCCAACATGGCGGCCGCCAGAAGGAGCCTCATACGGCCCGGGCCCGCATCAGGTCATGGAGATGAACGACCCCGTGCAGGGCGCCGGCGGCGTCAACCACGGGTAAGGCCATGATGCCGGACCGTTCCATCACGCCCGCGGCCGTCGCGGCGAGTTCTCCTCGCGTGATGGTCTTCGGGCTGGTGGTCATGACCTCCCTCACCTCGATCGTCCAATAGTCGGCGTGTTGGCCGGCAATCCTCGAGAGGTCGCCGGCGGTAAGAATCCCCGCCAGCCGGCCGTGGTCGACCACCAAGGCGATCCCCCGCTGATGGGCGAGGTGGTCCACGGCGCGATGCATTGCATCGGTCGGCCCGAGGGTCTTGCCGGCCGGCACCATCACGTCGTCGACCTTGAGGAGCAAGCGGCGACCCAATTGGCCGCCCGGGTGAAGGCTGGCGAATGCTTCGCGGGAGAAACCTTTCAGCTCCAACAGGGCCACGGCCAACGCATCGCCTAACGCCACCGCGACGGTCGTGCTGGTCGTCGGCGCCAGGTCGTGGGGGCAGGCCTCCTCGTCGACGCCCCCATCGAGGACCACTCGGGCGGCTCGGGCGAGTGTCGACTCGAGGCCTCCGGTGATCGCGACGACCGGCACGGCCTTCCGTTCCAAAAAGGCCAGGAGTCCGAACAACTCGTCGGTTTCTCCGCTCTTGCTGAGCAAGAGCGCCGCGTCGCCGGTGCCGACGATGCCGAGGTCGCCGTGGAGGCAGTCGGTCGGATGGAGGAACACCGCCGGCGAACCCGTCGAGGTGAGCGTGGCCGCGATCTTTCCGGCGACCAGTCCTGACTTTCCGACGCCGGACACAATGATCCGCCCCGTCGCGGAACGGAGAATCTCACCGGCGGCCGTGAAGTTCGGACCGAGTGCCCGGGCAGCTTTGGCAATGCCCGAGGCCTCTAAACGGAGGACTCGTTGGCCGGCTTCCAGCACGGCGCTCACGCGGCGTCCCTCGCGCCCCGGTACCGAGCCACGACCGTCGTCCATTCGCCCCGGGCTTTCAGGAGGCCCTCGATGACTTCTCGGACGGCGCCGTGGCCGCCGGGTTTTGAGGTAATCCATCGGGCGACGGCCTTGATCTCGTCCGTGGCATTGGCCACGGCAATCGGCAGTCCGACTCGCTCCATGACGCTCAGGTCGGCCAGGTCATCACCGACAAACGCGACCTCGGTCCAGTCGAGGCCGCGGTCGGCGATCAGGGCAGACAATGCCGGGAGCTTTCGTCCGTCGTTGTTTTGGATCAAGGTGGTGACTTTGAGCTCATCGGCCCGAAGGCGGGTGGCCTCGGACTCCCGGGCACTGATCCAGACGACCTCGATTGTGCTCTGGTGTAACAGGCGAATTCCCAGGCCGTCTTGAATGTCGAACCGTTTGAGCTCGACCCGCCGACCATCGATCGGCCCGAGGTAAATGGCATTGTCCGTCAAGACGCCATCGACGTCCAAGGCCAAGAGGCGGATCCGGCGGGCCGCGATGGGATCCATGTCAGGCCCCCCGGGCGGTTCGCCAAACCGCGATCGCACGGCCGAGCAGCGATTCGAGCTGATCGAGGGGCCACTGGGTTTCCCGGTCGCTCAGCGCCCGAGAGGGTTCGGGGTGGGTCTCGACAAAAAACCCGTCCGCCCCGGCCGCGGCGGCGGCCATCAACAGGCTCGGAATGGCCTCCCGGGCGCCCCCGCTCGACCCGCCCACGCCGTGACCCGGTCGCTGGACGGAATGGGTCGCATCGAAGAGCACCGGCGCCTTGGTGGCGGCCCGGACTCGGTCGAAGCTTCGCATATCGACGACCAGATCGCCATATCCGAAAAAGGTGCCGCGCTCGGTGGTGGCCACCTCGGTCGATCCGCCGTGACGCACCTTCTCGACGGCCCCCGCCATGGCGGCTGGGTCCATCCACTGCCCCTTCTTGACGTTGACGGGCTTGCCGGTCCGCCCGCACGCCAGCAAGAGGTCGGTCTGCCGGCAAAGAAAGGCGGGCACCTGGAGCACATCGACGACGGCGGCAACCGGGCCGACCTGATCGGCCTCATGCACGTCGCTGAGCAGGGGGAGGCCCGAGGCATCGCGGACCTTGGCCAGGATCCTGAGACCGGCGTCGAGGCCCGGCCCACGAGGGGCATCGCCACGGGAACGATTGGCCTTGTCGAAACTGGCCTTGAAGCAGACCGCGATGCCTAACGACCGGCCAATCTGGACCAACCGATCCGCGACGGTCAGCATCGTCCGGTCGTCTTCCACGACGCAAGGCCCCGCGATCAAGCAGGGCGAACCCGGGGTTTGAAAGCGCCAGGTCACCTGGGGGCGCCGATGAGTTCCTGGCGTACGCTCATCGGCGCTTCACGTTCCCCGAAGGCATGCCTCCGGGCGGCAGCCACGAACGACGCGAACAACGGATGGGGCCGGGTCGGGCGCGACTTGAGTTCCGGGTGGAACTGGCATCCGAGGTGCCAGGGATTGTCCGGGATCTCGATGATTTCGACCAAGCCGCCGTCGGGCGACTGGCCGGACAGCCGCATCCCGTGCTCCGCCAACACGTCGCGGAAGGCGTTGCTGACCTCCCAGCGATGCCGGTGGCGCTCGCTGATTTCGGTGGCCCCGTAGGCCTCCGCGGCGAGACTGCCGGCCCGGAGGCGGGCCGGATAGGCGCCGAGCCGCATGGTGCCGCCCATCTCATTGATGTTCCGTTGCGACGCCATCAGTGCGATCACCGGAACCTCGCAGTCGGGTTCGAATTCCGTACTGTTGGCTTTGAGACCGCACACATTGCGGGCGAATTCGATGATGGCAACCTGAAGGCCGAGGCAGATGCCGAAGAACGGCAGCCGGTTCTCTCGAGCCCATTGGACGGCTTCGACCATGCCTTCGACGCCTCGGACCCCAAATCCACCGGGGACGAGCAAGCCGTGCATGCCGGCCAGCAGCTGGCCGGCCGCTTTGGCGTCGGTGAACTTGTCGCTCGACATCCAGTGAATGTCGACTCCCACGTCGTTCGGGATGCCCGCGTGGAGGAGTGCCTCTTGGACCGACTTGTAGGCGTCGTGGAGGTCCGTGTACTTCCCGACCACGGCGATTTTGACCCGGGCGGGCGGCTCGAGAATCTTCCCGACCATTTCGCGCCACGGTTTGAGATCCGGATCTTTGGTTTCGAGGTGGAGGCGCTCGCAGACCTCGCGATCGAGACCTTGGTCGCGGAATTTGAGTGGTATTTCGTAGATCGACGCGACATCGGGGCTTTCGACGACGCAGCCGAAGTCCACGTTGCAGAAGAGGGCGATTTTGCGCTTAATGTCGGATCCGAGTGGGCGTTCGCTCCGACAAATCAGAATGTCAGGTTGAATTCCGATTTGCATCAGGTCGCGAACCGAGTGCTGGGTCGGTTTGGTTTTGAGCTCCCCGGCCGCCGCGATCCACGGGACCAGCGTGAGGTGCATGAAGAGGGCGTTTTCCCGTCCGACCTCTTGCCGAAACTGCCGAATGGCTTCGAGGAACGGCAAGGATTCGATGTCGCCGACGGTGCCCCCGATTTCGGTGATGACCACGTCGTGGCTGGGGGCGGTCCGTCGGATGGCGGCCTTGATTTCATCGGTAATGTGGGGGATCACCTGCACCGTCGAGCCGAGATACTCGCCCCGCCGTTCTTTGGTGATCACGGTCTGGTAGATCCGCCCCGTCGTAATATTGTTCTGTTGCGACAGGGAGCGGTCGATGAACCGCTCATAGTGGCCGAGATCAAGATCGGTCTCAGCCCCGTCATCGGTGACGTACACTTCGCCGTGTTGGAACGGCGACATCGTACCCGGGTCCACGTTGATGTAAGGGTCGAATTTCTGGAGCGTGACGTTGAGTCCTCGCTCGACCAACAACCGGCCCAACGAGGCGGCGGCGATACCCTTCCCGAGCGACGAGACGACCCCGCCGGTCACGAAGATGTACTTGGTGTTTCCAGACAAGGCGGTCATCGGGTATCAATCCCTGTTGCAGTGGCAGTCCAGTGTCGCTCCGCCCGGGCCAAATCGTCCGGCGTATCAATGCCGGGCAGCGCCGATTCGGCCAGGTGTGCTACCCCGATCGTCATTCCCAGGTACAGGGCCCGGAGTTGTTCCAGGCGTTCCCATCGTTCTAACTCGGTCGCCGGCGCCTTGACCCAACGGGCCAGGCTGTCCCGGGTATAGGCGTATAGCCCGAGATGCTGCCAGTAGGGCGCCGCGGTCGGTACTCGGGCCCCAGCGCTCGGCGGCTGGTGGTGGGTGGTGAACGGGATCCGGGCCCGAGAGAAATACAACGCCCGGCCGCGTTCGTCGCAAACCACCTTGACCCGCGCCGGGTCGTCGGCATCGGCGGCGTCAAGCGGGACGGCGGCGGTTCCGATGTCGTCGCCCCCAGCGATCCGGCCCACCGCCCCCGGCAC